>NZ_JAXOJX010000027.1:0-94677 GCF_034427735.1 Azohydromonas lata | reverse complement strand
ATTGGCTGAATTTTTGCCGAGTGTGTCCAGGTTTGAGGGAGGAGACGCTTCGAATCGAGCTTGCGGCGGGCGAAAGGACGAAAAATTGCCACCGGCGCTGCGTGGGGTATGAGCTGATATGCCCGCTCGGGTCATTCCAGGGCATGCCGTGCAGGAATGACGCGCGCCACGGTGCCGTGGTATTTCAAACTGGAGCGGATATTCTGGCGGACTGCCGAATTTGCAGGTGGCGCCGGCCTGTTCCGTATTCCGTGGGAGTTATTCGGAACGGACGAGGAAAATCAAAGAAAAGGCCGTGGCGTCGCGGGAAAATATTTAAATATTCTGGGGGCGTGAACGTGTTGGATGCGCAGGAAAGTTCCCCTTGGGCCAATGCCAGCGTCGACAGGCGCGAGGCCGAGCGAAAACGGTTTCGCGCACTGGCCGAATTACGCTTGCCCAACCAGCAGGTGGTACCCGTGCGAGCCTTCGACATCAGCGCAGACGGCATAGGCGTGGTGTCGCCGCTCAACATCCGACTGGAGACGCTCTGCCAGATCAAGGTGCGCACGCCCATCCTGGATGCGGGCATCGAGGTCTTTCAATTGCGCGCACGCGTCACGCACAGCGTGCTCAGCGCCAAGGAGGCGGGCTTCATGCTGGGCTTGGACTTCGAGAACCCGCCCGCGGCAGCGGTGAACGTGATCAAGCAGTACGTGAAGACGGCCGGCTGGATGCGCGACTGACCGCGGCGGACTGCACGGCAACCCCGGGAGGGGCGGCCTGAACTGGAATGCCTGCCGCTGCACGGCCCCGCAGGCACAGGCACGCGGCGGCCTCCCCCTTCGGAGTGAGCCTGCGTACCCCTCCACGGAGGGCTGAACGGCACAGGGGGCCCGCGCAACTGAAAGCGCAGATCCGCAACGCCTTCAACGGCTTGCGCGATCGGCAGGGCCGCCGCTGAAGCCAGGCGCGGCGCGCCGGCCCCATCCGCTTTGCCTCACACGCCTGGTGACCTGTGCATCACAAGGAGTTCCGCCATGAACCGATCCAACTTTTCCCTGCGCCGCGCCGCCCTTGCCGCCGGCTTGGCGGCCGCGGCCGCCGCGTCGTCCACCGCCGCGCTGGCCGCGGGCGACGACCTGGCCGCCGCCGAATGGGACGCGCCCTTCGTCTTCAACATGGTCCGCTCGCCGGGGCTGGCCTCGTCGCCGGCCTGCGTGGTCAACGCCAAGGGCCGCGTCTCCATTCAGAAGGTGGGCGAGGCCGAGGAGATGACGGTGCAACTGCAGGGCTTGCCGGCCAACACGGAGTTCGACCTGTTCGTCCTGAGCGTGCCCAACTTCCCCTTCGGCATGGGCTGGTACCAGGGCGACATGAAGACCGACTGGCAAGGCAAGGCCCGCCAGAAGTTCATCGGCCGCTTCAACAAGGAAACGTTCTCGCTGGCCATAGGCAACTCGGTGCCGGCGCCGCACGTGCACGACAGCCCCTTCCCCGACGCCTCGGCCACGCCGCTGACGCCGCCGGTGCACCAGTACCACCTGGGCCTGTGGTTCAACTCGCCCGCCGACGCCCAAAAGGCCGGCTGCCCCGGCGCGGTCACGCCCTTCAACGGCGAGCACAACGCGGGCGTGCAGGTGCTCAACACCAGCAACTTTCCTGACCTGGCCGGTCCGCTCAAGCGCGTGAAGTAAGCCGGCTGTGCAGGCCGGACCCGCTGCCGTCCAGGCGGACGGCGGCGGTTTTCACGACAGCAGCGCTGCGCAGGCGGCGCTGCCGCAAGGCCTACCCGGCCTCTGCGTGCCATCAGTGCACGCCGGGGCCGGACACGGTGGATAGCGCCGTCTCAAAATGTTCTTCCTGTGACATTTAAAAACAATGATGTCTTTAATATAAATTTTGAGATATTTCCAATAATTGGATTTTTGCTATCAGAGAAAAATCAGGAAGTAAAAAATTAAATGTGCATCATTACCGAATTCAAAGACTTTGAGGCGATTTGCGGGCGGGGCAAACAATATTCCCAGTATTGGTAATTTTTTGTATTTCTATCTAGACACGAAAATATTTGTAATTCTCAAAGAAGGTATTGCATTTGTACTAAATGCCGCAGGGCTTGATTCCGAATAAGGCGTACGCCTTCGATGGTTTCCAAGCAGCTTTCGCCGTGCTGGGCCGTCGGTTTTAAAAACAACAAGTCGGGTCCGTGCTCCCGGTGGGGGTTATTGGCCACGGCTTGCTTATTTGCAGCCTTCATGTCCCGCCACGCTTCGAAAAATCGCGCCTTTGCTCTTGTTTGGAACGACAGCAGCAATTCCTGGGTTCCGGCTGCCGAGGGCTCGCGAGCCAGAGGCAAGCGCCACACGGTGGTGCTGGCCGCGGCGATGGTTCTCATGGGCGGGGTCGGCGCGGCGCAGGCAGCCGATGCGGTCTTGCCAGGCGGCGGGCAAGTGGTTCAGGGGCAGGCCACGATCCAGCAGGCCGGCTCGGCGATGACCATACGGCAGGCCACGAAGGCTGCGGCCATCGACTGGCAGCGCTTTTCCATAGGCGCGGGGGCGACGGTCAACTTCCAGCAGCCTTCGGCCGCCTCGATCGCCCTCAACCGCGTCGTCGGCCAGGATCCGACCCAGATCCTGGGCTCGCTCAACGCCAATGGGCAGGTCTTCATCGTCAACCCCAACGGCGTGCTTTTTGCGCGCGGTGCGCAGGTCAGCGCCGCGGGCATCCTGGCTTCGACGCGCGACGTGGCCAGCGCCGACTTCGCCACGGGCCGCATCCGCCTGGAAGGCAGCGGCAGCGCCGGCGTGGTCAACCAGGGCCGGCTGTCCGCGCAGCCGGGCGGCTACGTGGCGCTGGTGGGGGCGCAGGTGGTCAATGCCGGCACCATAGAGGCCCCGCGCGGCGACGTGCGCCTGGCTGCGGCCGATGCGGTGTCGCTGCGCGTGGACGGCGCGGGCCTGGCCGGCTTCATGGTCGAGCGCGGCACCCTGGACGCGCTGGCCGCCAACCACGGCCTCATCCGCGCCGACGGCGGACGCGTCGCGCTGACGGCCGACGCGGCCGACGCCCTGGCGCGCGCGGTGGTCAACCACACCGGCATCATCGAAGCGCAAACCGTGGACAACCACGGCGGCGTGATCGAGCTGCGCGGCGACGCGCAGGTCGGACGCGTGGACATCAGCGGCAAGCTCGACGCGTCCGCGGCCAGCGGCACGGGCGGCCGCGTCACGGCCACCGCGCACGACGTGGCGTTGCAAGGCAGCGCCGCCATCGACGCCTCCGGCGCGGCCGGCGGCGGCACGGTGCTGGTAGGCGGCGGCTGGCAGGGCGGCGACGCCTCGGTGGCCAATGCCTCCACCGTGCTCATGGCGCCGGGCGCACGCATCGACGTCTCCGCGCGCGAGCGCGGCCAGGGCGGCACCGCGGTGCTGTGGTCGCAGGACCGCACCGCCTTCGGCGGCGACATCGCCGCGCGCGGCGGCGCGCAGGGCGGCGACGGCGGCCGCGTCGAGACCTCCAGCCACGACAAGCTGCAGGTGCTGGGCCAGGTCGACGCAGGCGCCTCCGGCGCCGCCGGCCAGTGGCTGCTCGATCCGAGCAACGTCACCATCGCCAGCTCCGGCGCCAGCGGCACCGGCTTCAGCGGCTCCAGTACCAACGGTGACACGGCAACGTTCACGCCCACGGCCGACTCCGTCATCCTGGCCAGCACCATCGTCAACTCGCTCAATGCGGGCGCCAACGTCACGGTCACCACCGGCTCCACGGGCAGCTCCAGCGGCAACATCAACGTCAACGCGCCCATCGTCGTGAGCGGGCCCAACGGCTACACCACCACGCTCACGCTGCTGGCGGCCAACGACATCAACGTCAACGCGCTGATTTCCTACAACCCGTCGGTCTACTACAGCAAGCTCAACGTGGTGCTCACGCCGGGCAGCGCGGGCAACGTCAGCTTTTCCTCGGCAGGCAAGGTGTCCACCGGCGGTGGCAACTTCTACGTCGGCTCGGTCGCGGGCAGCGGCTACAGCGAGGCGGTGAGCCGCGCGGGCCAGAACTTCACCATGGCCGCCGGCAGCAGCGTCAACGTCAGCAGCAACTACGGCAGCGGCATGCTGGACGTGCAGGTCAACGGCGCCATCACGCTGGCCGCCAACAGCCTCACCAACACCGGCGGCTCGGCCTACTACAACGACGGCGTGACCCCTTCGCAGTCGGGCAACTACATCTTCCTGCGCGGCGCCAGCATCGACAGCGGCAACACGGCGCCCGCCACGGCCGACATCATCACCCGCGTGGGCACCACGCTGCAGGCCGGCAGCATCGGCAGCAGCGCCAACCCCATCAAGATCTCCGGCGGCGCGTTCCGCGGCTACGGCACGCTCTCCGTCAACAACGACGCCGGCAGCTCCTACATCAACGAGGTCGGCACGCAGGCCTTCAGCACCGTCTCGGTCAACCTGGGCAGCCAGGCCGACAGCACGCAGGACATCCGCGTCCTGGACGACTTCGGCGGCGACGGCCACTCCGGCACCGGCCACATCCTGCTCAAGACCGACGCCAGCGGCGTGCTCAACGTCGCCACCGGCGACGTCAACACCCTAGGCGCCGGCCAGCCCGGGGACTACACGCACACCAACGTCCAGATCAGCGCCGGCAACATCACGTTCGCCGATGGCGCGGTGAAGACCGGCCAGGGCGCCTTCAGCGCGTCGGCCACCACGCTGCGCTCGGCCGCCCCGGCCAACGAGGTGGCCGAGATCGAGTCGCCGGACATCCGGCTCAGCGGCACGACCATAGGCACGCAGGCCAACCCGCTGGAGCTGGCCGTGGGCGCCATGGCCTCAGAGGGCTCGCTGGCCGTCTACCAGAACGGCGGCTCCACCTTCCTGAAGTCGGTGGATGACAACATCACCTTCGTCGACCTCAACAACGTCAAGGATGCGGGCACGCATTCCATCCTGTTCGCCGGTGGCGACCACATCGACTATGTCACCGACGGCAGCAACGTCGTGCTGCCCACGATCAGTGGCGGCGCCTCCGACGGCAAGACCTTCTTCGCCACCACGGGCCTGGACGTCACGCGGCGCTTCCGCTGGGGGGTCAACCTCACGGCCCTCACCGGCGGTGTCCGCTTCGACGACAACGCTGTCGACCTGGGCCCCAGCAGCTTCAACCTGACCATCCCCAGGAGCAACACCGAAGGCACCATCGCCTCGCTCAAGCCGTACGATGCCGCCCATCCGGCGGCCCAGATCACGGCCGGCGACGTGAGCTTCAGCGTGCTCAACGAGGACACGCCTGGCGTCACTTCCATAGGCGCCGGCGGCTACGACATCCAGATCGCGCAGGGCAGCGGTACCGTCGACAACACCTTGTCGGTGTCAACGCAACAAGGCAGCGTTTTCATCCGCGAACTCACGCCCAACCATTTCAAGACCATCAACCTGTCGCTGGGCGGAACCAGCGCGCCTCAGACGGTGGCCATAGACCTTGCCGGCCCCGACGACATCAACTTCTCCGACAACGGCAGCCTGGTGACGGTGGATGCCGCCAAGGTGGCGGTGGCCGGCAACAACCGCAGCTTCAGCCTTTCGGCCAGCAAGCGCAGCATCCAGACCGACGGCAATGCCGTGGGCACGGGCAGCTACTCGCTCTCGGCGGGCAACCAGCTCCTGCTCAACGGCGACATCAAGACCCTGGGTGTCGGCGAGGCGCTCTACTTCGATGGCCTGGAGACCTACCCCTACGCCTATGGCGGCGACATCAGCCTGACCGGCAGCAAGGGCGTGAACCTGCTGCGCTCGGTGGTGGTGGACAGCAACGTCGCACGCACCGGCCAGGGCGGCAACATCTACGTGAGCGCCGACCAGTCGATTCCTGCAGGCACGCTGTCGGCTACCAGCGCCGGCGCCACCCTGACGCTGCGCTCAAGCTCCAACTCCAGCGATGGGGCCAGCGGCAGCATCAACATGCCGCTCAACACCGATGCCCGCGCAGGGTTCCACCTGGCCGGCGTCACGCTGGACGCCTCGGGTGCGACGCCCTCGGACGACAACTACGTCAGCCTGGGCAACTCGCGCGCGGGCGGCAGCAGCATCGTGCTCAACGGCGATTTCTCCGCCTCGGGCAAGACCTACCTCTACAGTCCGAACGGCGGCTTCACCATCGACACGACGGGTGACGCCGGCAGCAGCATCAGCTTGGGCGGCACGCTGCAGACCGCGGGCTACGCCGTCACGCTCAACCCGGGCAGCGGCGGCGTCCAGCTCACGCGCAGCCTCGACGTCACGACCAAGAGCAACAGCTCCAACACCAGCGCCGGCAGCCTCACCATCAACGGCGGCGTGTCGGCCAGCGCTTCCGGTGCCGCACTGACCATCAATGCACGCTCACCCGACAGCAGCGGGGGCGCAGTGGCGATCACCGGTGGGGCGACCGCCGTGGGCGGCGCCTACCTCGACAGCCTGAGCATCGACACCAGCCGCGGCTCCAGCGGCTCCAGCGGCGCCATCACCCTGGGTGCCGCGGTGGCCACCGAAGGCGCGCAAACCTATGCTGGCGGCAGCCTGAGCGTTGCCGGCGGCATGAGCACCAACGGCGGCGACATCGATGTGGGCAACACCGCGGGCGTGGCCTTCACCGGCAGCGCCATCTCGATAGACACCGATCGCTCAGGCGGCAGCAACGCCGCCGGTGCCTTGCGCCTGGGCTCCAGGACGCTCAACGGCAACTACGCCCTGAGCATCGACACCACGGCCGATGGCGGCGGCGCGGCCGCCGACCTGGCGCTCAACGGCGTGGGCAACAGCACGGCGCTGAGCGCGCTCGACGTGGCCGCGGGCAACGTCACCGTGAGCGGGTCCGTCCGCGCCGCGGGCGCCGTCACCATGGAGGCGCGCGGCGCCAGCGCCGACCTGACCATCGCCAGCAGCGGCTCGGTGGCCACCACCAACGCCAGCCCCATCGTCCTGGCGGCCGGCCGCAACTTCACCAACAGCAAGGGCGCCTCCGGCATCGTGCCGGGCAGCGGCGGGCGCTACCTCGTCTACTCCTCCACGCCCTCCGGCAGCCTGGAGGGCATGACGGGCTACAGCAAGCACTACAACGAAGCCTACGTTGCCGGCGCCACGCCGTCGTACGCCGGCAGCGGCAACTGGTTCCTCTACAGCGTTGCGCCGGTCATCAGCGTGGCCACCAACGGCAACAGCATCGTCTACGGCAATGCCACGCCGTCGCTGACCCTGACGTCCTCCAACTACAGCGGCTTCATCGATGGCGACTCGCGCTCCACGCTCACGGGCACGCAGACGCTGTCGCTGGCCGCGCCCAGCGCCAACTCCAGCGGCGGCTACCGCCCGGTGGGCACTTACGCCTACACGCTCAACGGCACGCTCACCGACAGCCTGGGCTACCAGTACGCGCCTTTCAGCGCCAACCTGGTGGTGACGCCTCGCGCACTGGCCGTCACCGGCATCAGCGCCTCGAACAAGGTCTACGACGGGAACGCGACCGCCACGCTCACCGGGACGGCCTCGTTCGGCAGTGCCTTGGAAGGCGACGCGGTCACACCCGTGACGGGCAGCGCCAGCTTCGCCGATGCCAACGCCGGCACCGGCAAGACCGTGACGCTCAGCGGCTTCAGCCTCACCGGCGCGGATGCCGGCAACTACACGCTCTCCCAATCGTCACTGGTCGCCAACATCACGCCCAAGGCGCTGAGCATCAGCGGTTCCAGCGTCAGCACCAAGACCTACGACGGCAGCACGGCCGCCAACGTCAATGCCGGCACGCTGGCGGGCCTGGTCAGCGGTGAAACGCTGGGCGTGAGCGCCAGCGGCACCTACGCCAACAAGAACGTCGGCACGGGCAAGAACGTCACCACGGCGTACACGCTGTCCAACGACTCCGGGCGGGCCTCCAACTACACGCTGGCGGGCGAAACGCTCAGCGGCGACATCACGGCCAAGGCCATCACGGTGGCGGCTGCCGGCGTCAACAAGGTCTACGACGGCTCCACCAGCGCCAGCACGACCTTCTCCAGCAGCGGCGTGATCGGTGGCGACACGGTGAGCTTCTCCGGCACGGCCACGCTGGACAACAAGAACGTGGGCACGGGCAAGACGGTGAGCGTCAGCGGCATTGCCGCGGCCGGCACCGACGCGGGCAACTACACGCTCAACAACACCACCGCCACGACCACCGCCAACGTCACGGCCAAGGCCATCACGGTGGCGGCCTCCGGCGTGAACAAGGTGTACGACGGCAGCACCAACGCCAGCGCGAACCTCTCCAGCACCGGGGTGGTCGAGGGCGACACGGTGAGCTTCTCCGGCACGGCCGCGCTGAACAACAAGAACGTGGGTACGGGCAAGACGGTGAGCGTCAGCGGCATTGCCGCGGCCGGTGACGACGCAGGCAACTACACGCTCAACAACACCACCGCCACGACCACCGCCAACGTCACGGCCAAGGCCATCACGGTGGCGGCCTCCGGCGTGAACAAGGTCTACGACGGCAGCACCAACGCCGGCGCGAACCTCTCCAGCACCGGCGTGGTCGAGGGCGACACGGTGAGCTTCTCCGGCACGGCCACGCTGGACAACAAGAACGCGGGCACGGGCAAGACGGTGAGCGTCAGTGGCATCGCCGCGGCCGGTGACGACGCGGGCAACTACACGCTCAACAACGCCACCGCCACGACCACGGCCGACGTCACGGCCAAGGCCATCACGGTGGCGGCTGCCGGCGTGAACAAGGTCTACGACGGCAGCACCAACGCCGGCGCGAACCTCTCCAGCACCGGTGTGGTCGAGGGCGACACGGTGAGCTTCTCCGGCACGGCCGTGCTGAACAACAAGAACGTGGGCACGGGCAAGACGGTGAGCGTCAGCGGCATTGCCGCGGCCGGTGACGACGCGGGCAACTACACGCTCAACAACGCCACCGCCACGACCACCGCCAACGTCACGGCCAAGGCCATCACGGTGGCGGCTGCCGGCGTGAACAAGGTCTACGACGGCAGCACCAACGCCGGCGCGACCCTCTCCAGCACCGGCGTGGTCGAGGGCGACACGGTGAGCTTCTCCGGTACGGCCGCACTGAACAACAAGAACGCGGGCACGGGCAAGACGGTGAGCGTCAGCGGCATTGCCGCGGCCGGTGACGACGCGGGCAACTACACACTCAACAACACCACCGCCACGACCACGGCCGACGTCACGGCCAAGGCCATCACGGTGGCCGCCGCTGGCGTGAACAAGGTGTACGACGGCAGCACCAACGCCGGCGCGAACCTCTCCAGCAGCGGCGTGGTCGGCGGCGACACGGTGAGCTTCTCCGGCACGTCCACGCTGGACAACAAGAACGCGGGCACGGGCAAGACGGTGAGCGTTGCCAGCATCACCGCCGCCGGTGCTGATGCAGGCAACTACACGCTCAACAACACCACCGCCACGACCACGGCCGACGTCACGGCCAAGGCCATCACGGTGGCGGCCGCCGGCGTGAACAAGGTGTACGACGGCTCCACCAACGCCGGCGCGACGCTCTCCAGCAGCGGCGTGGTCGAAGGCGATGTGGTGAGCTTTTCCGGCACGGGCACGCTGAACAACAAGAACGTGGGCACGGGCAAGGCGGTGAGCGTCGGCGGCATCACTGCCGCCGGTGCCGACGCGGGCAACTACACGCTGAACAACACCACCGCCACCACCACGGCCGACGTCACGGCCAAGGCCATCACGGTGGCGGCAGCCGGCGTGAACAAGGTCTACGACGGCAGCACCAACGCCGGCACGACCCTCTCCAGCACCGGCGTGGTCGAGGGCGATGTGGTGAGCTTCTCCGGCACGGGCACGCTGAACAACAAGAACGTGGGGACGGGCAAGACGGTGAGCGTCAGCGGCATTGCCGCGGCCGGCACCGACGCGGGCAACTACACGCTGAACAACACGACGGCCACGACCACGGCCGACGTCACGGCCAAGGCCATCACGGTGGCGGCCGCCGGCGTGAACAAGGTCTACGACGGCAGCACCAACGCCGGCACGACCCTCTCCAGCACCGGCGTGGTCGAGGGTGATGTGGTGAGCTTCTCCGGCACGGGCACGCTGAACAACAAGAACGTGGGCACGGGCAAGACGGTGAGCGTCAGCGGCATTGCCGCGGCCGGCACCGACGCGGGCAACTACACGCTGAACAACACGACGGCCACGACCACGGCCGACGTCACGGCCAAGGCCATCACGGTGGCGGCAGCCGGCGTGAACAAGGTGTACGACGGCAGCACCAACGCCGGCACGACCCTCTCCAGCACCGGCGTGGTCGAGGGCGATGTGGTGAGCTTCTCCGGCACGGGCACGCTGAACAACAAGAACGTGGGCACGGGCAAGACGGTGAGCGTCGGCGGCATCACTGCCGCCGGTGCTGATGCGGGCAACTACACGCTGAACAACACCACCGCCACGACCACGGCCGACGTCACGGCCAAGGCCATCACGGTGGCGGCTGCCGGTGTCAACAAGGTTTACGACGGCAGCACCAATGCCGGTGCGAACCTCTCCAGCACCGGGGTGGTCGAAGGCGACACGGTGAGCTTCTCCGGCACGGGCACGCTGAACAACAAGAACGTGGGCACGGGCAAGGCGGTGAGCGTCGGCGGCATCACTGCCGCCGGTGCCGACGCGGGCAACTACACGCTGAACAACACCACCGCCACCACCACGGCCGACGTCACGGCCAAGGCCATCACGGTGGCGGCTGCCGGTGTCAACAAGGTCTACGACGGCTCCACCAACGCCGGCACGACCCTCTCCAGCAGCGGTGTGGTCGAGGGCGATATGGTGAGCTTCTCCGGCACGGCCACGCTGAACAACAAGAACGTGGGCACGGGCAAGACGGTGAGCGTCGGCGGCATCACTGCCGCCGGTGCTGATGCGGGCAACTACACGCTCAACAACACCACCGCCACGACCACGGCCGACGTCACGGCCAAGGCCATCACGGTGGCTGCCAGCGGCGTGAACAAGGTCTACGACGGTAGCACCCACGCCGCCGTGAACCTCTCCAGCACCGGCGTGGTCGAGGGCGACACGGTGAATTTCTCCGGCACGGCCGCGCTGAACAACAAGAACGTGGGCACGGGCAAGGCGGTCAACGTCAGCGGCATCACCGCGGGCGGCGCCGACGCGGGCAACTACAGCTTCAACACGACGGCCACCTCCACGGCCGATGTCGCGGCCAAGGTCATCACCGTGGCTGCCAGCGGCGTGAACAAGGTCTACGACGGCAGCACCCACGCCGCGGTGAACCTCTCCAGCACCGGCGTGGTCGAGGGCGATGCGGTGAGCTTCTCCGGCACCGCCGCGCTGGCCAACAAGAACGCGGGTACGGGCAAGACGGTGAGCGTCGGCGGCATCGCTGCCGCCGGTGCCGACGCGGGCAACTACACGCTTGAAAACACGACGGCCACGACCACGGCCGACGTCACGGCCAAGGCCATCACGGTGGCGGCTGCCGGCGTCAACAAGGTCTACGATGGCAGCACGCATGCTGGCGTGAACCTCTCCAGCGCCGGCGTGGTCGAGGGCGATGCGGTGAGCTTCTCCGGCACCGCCGCGCTGGCCAACAAGAACGCGGGCATGGGCAAGACGGTGAGCGTCGGCGGCATCGCCGCCGCCGGTGCCGACGCGGGCAACTACACGCTCGACAACACCACCGCCACGACCACGGCCGACGTCACGGCCAAGGCCATCACGGTGGCCGCCAGCGGCGTCAACAAGGTGTACGACGGCAGCACGCATGCTGGCGTGAACCTCTCCAGCGCCGGCGTGGTCGAGGGCGACACGGTGAGCTTCTCCGGCACCGCCGCGCTGGCCAACAAGAACGTGGGCACGGGCAAGGCGGTGAGCGTCGGCGGCATCGCTGCCGCCGGTGCCGACGCGGGCAACTACTCGCTGAACAACACCACCGCCACGACCACGGCCGACGTCACGGCCAAGGCCATCACGGTGGCCGCCGCCGGTGTGAACAAGGTCTACGACGGCAGCACGCATGCTGGCGTGAACCTCTCCAGCGCCGGCGTGGTCGAGGGCGACGCGGTGAGCTTCTCCGGCACCGCCGCGCTGGCCAACAAGAACGTGGGCACGGGCAAGACGGTGAGCGTCAGCGGCATTGCGGCGGCCGGTGCCGACGCAGGCAACTACACGCTCAACAACGGCACCGCCACGACCACGGCCGACGTCGCGGCCAAGGCCATCACGGTGGCGGCCGCCGGTGTGAACAAGGTCTACGACGGCAGCACCCACGCCGCCGTGAACCTCTCCAGCACCGGCGTGGTCGAGGGCGACACGGTGAGCTTCTCCGGCAACGCCCTGCTGGACAGCAAGAACGCGGGCAAGGGCAAGGCGGTCAACGTCAGCGGCATCGCCGCGGGCGGCGCCGACGCGGGCAACTACAGCTTCAACACGACGACCACGACCACGACCGACGTCGCGGCCAAGGCCATCACGGTGGCCGCCGCCGGTGTGAACAAGGTCTACGACGGCAGCACCCGTGCTGGCGTGAACCTCTCCAGCGCCGGCGTGGTCGAGGGCGACGCGGTGAGCTTCTCCGGTACCGCTGCGCTGGCCAACAAGAACGCGGGCACGGGCAAGACGGTGAGCGTCAGCGGCATTGCCGCGGCCGGTGCCGACGTGGGCAACTACACGCTCAACAACACAACGGCCACGACCACGGCCGACGTCACGGCCAAGGCCATCACGGTGGCGGCCGCCGGCGTGAACAAGGTCTACGACGGCAGCACCAGCGCCGCTGTGAACCTCTCCAGCGCCGGCGTGGTCGAGGGCGACGCGGTGAGCTTCTCCGGCACCGCCGCGCTGGCCAACAAGAACGTGGGCAAGGGCAAGGCGGTGAGCGTCAACGGCATCGCTGCGGCGGGCGCCGATGCGGGCAATTACACGCTGAGCAACAGCACGGCCACGGCCACGGCCGACGTCGCGGCCAAGGCCATCACGGTGGCGGCTGCCGGTGTGAACAAGGTCTACGACGGCAGCGCCCACGCCGCCGTGAAGCTTTCCAGCACCGGCGTGATCGAGGGCGACGCGGTAAGCTTCGCCGGCAACGCCCTGCTGGACAGCAAGAACGCGGGCAAGGGCAAGGCGGTCAACGTCAGCGGCATCACCGCGGGCGGCGCCGACGCGGGCAACTACAGCTTCAACACGACGGCCACGACCACGACCGACGTCGCGGCCAAGGCCATCACGGTGGCAGCCAGCGGCGTGAACAAGGTCTACGACGGCAGCACCCATGCCGCCGTGAATCTCTCCAGCGCCGGCGTGGTCGAGGGCGACGCGGTGAGCTTCTCCGGCATCGCCGCGTTGGCCAACAAGAACGTGGGCCTGGGCAAGACGGTGAGCGTCGGCGGCATCGCTGCCGCCGGTGCCGACGCGGGCAACTACACGCTCGACAACACGACGGCCACGACCACGGCCGACGTCACGGCCAAGGCCATCACGGTGGCCGCCGCCGGTGTCAACAAGGTCTACGACGGCAGCACCAGCGCCGCCGTGAACCTCTCCAGCACCGGCGTGGTCGAGGGCGACGTGGTGAGCTTCTCCGGCACGGCCCTGCTGGACAACAAGAATGCGGGCACGGGCAAGGCGGTGAGCGTCAACGGCATCGCTGCGGCGGGTGCCGACGCGGGCAACTACAGCTTCAACACGACGGCCACGACCACGACCGACGTCGCGGCCAAGGCCATCACGGTGGCGGCCAGCGGCGTGAACAAGGTCTACGACGGCAGCACGGCGGCCGCCGTCATCCTGGGCAGCAACGGCGTGCTCGCCGGTGACCAGGTGAGCTTCAGCGGTACCGCAACGCTGGCCGACAAGAACGCCGGTGCGGGCAAGGTGGTCAACGTCACCGACATCCATGCCAGCGGCTTGGACAGCGGCAACTACAGCATCAACACGGCGGCCAGCACGACCACGGACGTCACCCCGCGCCTGCTGACGGTGGCGCTGCAGGGCAGCGTGGCCAAGTCCGAAGACGGCAATGCCGGCGCCGCGCTCACGCCGTCCAACTACAGCCTCACGGGCGTGGTGTCCGGCGAGTCCATCGCCATCACCCGCGCCATCGGCCGCTTCGACGACGCCACCGTGGGCACGAACAAGGGCGTGAGCGTTTCGCTGCAGGCCTCGGACTACCAGGCCGGCAACCAGACGCTGCTGGCCAACTACAGCCTGTTCACGGGAACCGTTTCCGGCGCGATTGGCGAGGTGCGTGACGCCGTCACCACGGCACCGGCGTACATCGCCGCCATCAACGCCGGCGCGACGATGGCTGCCGTGCCGTCGCCTGCTCCCGCTCCCGCCGCGGAAGCGGTGCCCACCGTGGCCTCCGCCGAGAAGGGCGTTTCCGAAGGCGAGGATGTCAGCCAGCCGCGCCAAGGCACGGCCCGCAAGGCCGAGGCCACGGTGGTGAGCAACAACACGCGCGAGAACCTGCTGATGCGGCGGACCTTCAGCGTTGGCGACGGCGGTATCCGGCTGCCCGCAGGCGTGCAGGGCTCGGACAAGGACGCCGCCCAGTGAGCGCATACCCGCATCCAATCAATTCCAGCGACATGAGCCATTCACTCCCCTTCTTCCCCGCGGGCCACGGCTCGCGCCCCGCCCTGCTGGCCGCGGCCCTGGCCGCTGCGGTGTGGGCCCTGCCGGCGGCGGCGCAGCCGGTGCCCGACGCCGGGCAAGTGCTGCGGGACCTGCGTCCGCCCGTGGAGCAAGTGCCGCGCGGCGGCGCCACCTTGACCGTGCCGGCCGACACCGACACCAGCGCGGACCAGGGCCAGCGCTTTGCGGTACGCACCCTCCGCATCGAAGGCGTGCGCAGCCTGGACGAGGCCGAGGTGCGCGCGCTCGTGGCGCCGCTGGAAGGCACGCAGGCGAGCCTGGGCGAGTTGCGCCAGGCGGCACAGCGCATCACGCGCTTCTACCGCGAGCGCGGCTTCATCGTGGCGCGGGCCTACTTGCCCGCCCAACAGGTGGTTGACGGCGCAGTGACCATCTCGGTCCTGGAAAGCTCGCTCAACACCTTCTCCTTCGACAACCGCTCCGGCATGCAGGAGCCGGTGATGGCCGCGGTGGTCCAGTCCCAGGATCTGCTGCACAAGCCCATCGTGGCCGACTCCATGGACCGGACGCTGCTGCTGCTGGCGGACCTGCCTGGCGTGGGCAACGTCAGCGGCAACCTCAAGCCCGGCCAGCAGGTGGGAACGTCCGACATGGTCATCTCGGTGGAGCCGGGCAAGGCCGTGGAAGGCGACGTGTCACTGGACAACCACGGCAACCGCTACACCGGCGCGCAGCGGCTCAACGGGCACGTCATGTTCAACAACCCGCGCGGCGTCGGCGACCGTTTGGACCTGCGCGCCACCGTGACCAACGAACAGCTCCTTTCCGGGCGGGCCGCCTACGACCTGCCCCTGAGCGACAACGGCCTGCGCGGCGGCGTGGCGGCCAGCTACAGCCGCTACGAGCTGGGCCGCGAGTTCGCACGGCTGGATGCCTTCGGCTCGGCCCGCAGCGTGACGGCCTACGCGGCGTGGCCGCTGTTGCGCGGCCTGACCCGCAACGTCTGGCTGAGCGGCTCCATCGAGTACCGCGATCTGCACGACGTGGTGCGCTCCACCGGCACCACGACTGACAAGCAGGCGCAGGCCGGCAACTTCGAGGCTTACGGCGATTGGGCCGATGCACTGGCCGGCGGCGGCTACAGCACTTGGCGCGTGGGCGGCACGGTGGGCCATCTGGACATCCAGACGCCGGCGGCGCGGGCGTCGGATGAAGCGGGTCCAAGGGCTGGCGGCGGCTATTCCAAGCTGCAGCTGGGCCTGAGCCGGCTGCAGACCGTCACGTCCGACGTGACGCTGTCCGTGTCGGCCTCGGCCCAAACGGCCAGCAAGAACCTGGATTCGTCGGAGAAGTTCGTCGTGGGCGGCGCCTACGGCGTGCGGGCCTACCCGCAAGGCGAAGGCGTGGGCGACGAGGGCTGGCTGGCCAGCATCGAGCTGCGCCGCCCGCTCAGCGCCCAATGGCAGGCCAGCGTCTTCTACGACGTTGGCGGCGTGCACTACAGCAAGACGCCCTACGCGGCCGGCCGCAACCAGCAGACCTTGCGGGGCATGGGCGTGGGCGTGGCGGGGCAATGGAGCAACGGCGCCTACGTGCGCACCAGCGTGGCCTGGCGTGACGGCGAAGCGTCCATCACCGCGCCGGATCACAACCCGCGGCTGTGGGTCACGGCCGGCTGGCGCTTCTGAGCGCGGGCGGGGCTCACGCCGCCAGCGGCAGGGCCCTGATGCGCGAGGCCTGCCCCGCGCAGCCGAACGCTTCGAAGCGCTCGGCGCACAGCGCCTGCGCCGCCGCCGTGGCCTGCTTGAGGAAGGCGCGGGGGTCGAACTCGCTGCGCTGCTGCGCCATGGCGCGGCGCATGGCGCCCGTCATGGCCAGGCGTATGTCGGTGTCTATGTTGATCTTGCGCACGCCGTGGCGAATGCCCTCCTGTATCTCGGCCACCGGCACGCCGTAGGTCTCGCGGATGTCGCCGCCGTGCTCGCGGATGACGGCCAGCCACGCCTGCGGCACCGAGGAGGAGCCGTGCATCACCAGGTGCGTGTTGGGCAGCCGGGCGTGGATCTGCTTGATGCGTTCGATCGCCAGGATGTCGCCCGTCGGTTGCCGGCTGAATTTATAGGCACCGTGCGAGGTGCCTATGGCGATGGCCAGCGCGTCCACGCCGGTTTGGGCCACGAAGTCGGCGGCCTGGGCCGGGTCGGTGAGCAGTTGCTCGTGCGACAGCGTGCCTTCGGCGCCGACGCCGTCCTCCTCGCCGGCCTGGCCGGACTCCAGCGAGCCCAGGCAGCCCAGCTCGCCCTCCACCGACACGCCCACCGCCTGCGCCATGCGCACCACCTGGCGCGTCACGTCCACGTTGTAGTCGTAGGTCGCGGGCGTCTTGGCGTCCGGCATGAGCGAGCCGTCCATCATCACGCTGGTGAAGCCGGAGCGTATGGCCTGCACGCACACGGCCGGGCTGGCCGCGTGGTCCTGGTGCAGGACGATGGGCAGTTGCGGGTACATCTCGGCCGCGGCTTCCACCATCTTGCGCAGGAAGGGCTCGCCGGCGTATTTGCGCGCGCCCGCCGAGGCCTGCAGGATGACCGGGCTGTCCGTCTGCCGGGCGGCCTGCATGATGGCCTGTATCTGCTCCAGGTTGTTGACGTTGAAGGCCGGCACGCCGTAGCCGTGCTCGGCGGCGTGGTCCAGCAGGTGGCGCAGGGAGATCATGGGCATGGTGAGGTTCCTGGTGTGATGGACAAAGGGGCTGGCGGCACTCAGGCGATGAGCCTTTTCGCTCTCTGCGCCACCGCCTGCGCCGTGAACCCGAAGTGCTCGTACAGCGCCGGCGCGGGCGCCGATTCGCCGAAGCGCTCCAGCGCCACCACGTCGCCGTCCTCGCCCACGTACTTCCACCACAGGCCGCTGCGGCCGGCCTCCATGGCCAGGCGCGGCACGCCGCGCGGGATGACGCTGCGCCTGTAAGCCTCGTCCTGCCGCTCGAAAGCCTCCAGGCAGGGCGCGGACACCACGCGCGCGGAGATGCCCTCGTCGGCCAGCCGCTGCGCGGCGGCCAGCGCCAGCCCCACCTCGGAGCCCGTGGCGATGAGCACCACCTGCGCGCCGCGCGCCTCGCGCAGCACGTAGGCGCCGCGGGTGATGAGGGCAGTGCGATCCGCCCCGTCGCCCGCATGCGGCAGCGCCTGGCGGCTCAGCAGCAGGCAACTGGGCCCGTCGCTGCGCAGCAGCGCCTCCTGCCAGGCCATGGCGGTTTCCGTCGCATCGGCCGGGCGCCACACGTCCAGGCCCGGGATCAGGCGCAGGCTGTGCGCGTGCTCCACCGGCTGGTGGGTTGGGCCGTCCTCGCCCAGGCCTATGGAGTCGTGCGTGAACACGTGCACCACGGGCAGCCGCATCAGCGCCGCCATGCGCAGCGCGTTGCGCGAGTAGTCCGAGAAGGTCAGGAACGTGCCGCCGAAGGGCCTGTAGCCGCCGTGCAGCGCCACGCCGTTCATCACCGCCGCCATGCCGAACTCGCGCACGCCGTAGTGCACGTGGTTGCCCACGCCGCGGCCGGTGAGCGGTTCGCTGCCCTTCCAGTCGGTCAGGTTGGAGCCCGTCAGGTCCGCCGAGCCGCCGAGCAGCTCCGGCGCCGTGGGCGCCACCGCGTTGAGCAGGTCCTGCGAGGCCTTGCGCGTGGCGACCTTGGCGCCGCGCTGCTCGGCCTCGCGCACGGCCTGCGCCAGCGCGGCCACCGTCGCTTGCGGCAAGCCACCGCGCACGCGGCGCTGGAGTTCGGCCGCCAGCTCGGGGTGGGCCTGCGCGTAGGCATCGAAACGCTGCTGCCACTGCCGGTGTTGCGCCGCGCCGCGCTCCACGGCGTCCCAGGCCTGGCGCACCTCGGCCGGTATCTCAAAGGGCGGCGCGTCCCAGTCCAGCGCCTGCCGGGTGAGCGTGATCTCCGCGTCGCCCAACGGAGCGCCATGCACGTCGGCCGTGCCGGCGCGGTTGGGCGAGCCCTGGCCGATGCGCGTGCGGCAGCACACCAGCACGGGACGGTCGGACTGGCGCGCCTGCGCGATGGCGGCGTCCAGCGCGGCGAAGTCGTGGCCATCCACGTCGCGCAGCACCGTCCAGCCGTAGGCCTCGAAACGCGCGGGGGTGTCGTCGCCGAACCAGCCCTTCACGTTGCCGTCTATGGAGATGCCGTTGTCGTCGTAGAAGGCCACCAGCTTGTTCAGGCCCCAGGTGCCGGCCAGGGAGCAGGCCTCGTGGCTGATGCCCTCCATCAGGCAGCCGTCGCCCAGGAACACCCAGGTGCGGTGGTCCACGATCTCGTGCCCCGGGCGGTTGAACTCGCGCGCCAGCAGTTTTTCGGCCAGCGCCATGCCCACCGCGTTGGTCAAACCTTGGCCCAGCGGGCCGGTGGTGGTTTCCACGCCCGGGGTCAGGCCGACCTCCGGGTGGCCGGGCGTGAGCGAGCCGAGCTGGCGGAAGTTCTGAAGCTCGCGCATGGGCAGCGCATAGCCGCTCAGGTGCAGCAGCGCGTACAGCAGCATGGAGCCGTGGCCGTTGGAGAGCACGAAGCGGTCGCGGTCGGCCCAGGCCGGATCGGCCGGGTCGTGCTTCAAGTGGTGGCGCCACAGCGCCTCCGCGATGTCGGCCATGCCCATGGGCATGCCGGGATGGCCGGAATTGGCCGCCTGCACGGCGTCCATGGCAAGCACGCGCAAGGCGTTGGCGCAGCGGCGGCGCTGGGAATCGGTGGGCATGGCGTCTCCTTCCTGGCTGTTCAAAGGAATCGTGGTGAGCGGAATAAAAGGTCGTCATGCCCGCTTGGACGGTGCAGCCTGCATGGGCGGCGCGCGGCCCCGGCATCCGAGGCCATTCGCAAATGGCGTCCCCTGCATCGCGCTGACCCGAGAGCCCTACCCGCCTTCCCAGGCAGGGACCCACACGCGATGCCGGACCTGTCAGTTCCCCGGCTGCACCGTGCGGCCAGGCCTCCCCAGACGGCCTGGTCGCGCGGGCATGACGACGTAAAGCGGTTGTGTGGCGGCGCCCGTTGCCTACGCCACCATGGCCTGCCGGCGGCGCTCCATGAGCCGCAGGATCATGGGCGTGAAGATCAGCTGCATGGCCAGGTCCATCTTGCCGCCGGGCACCACCAGGGTGTTGGCGCGCGACATCCAGGAGTCGTGCAGCATGCTCAGCAGGTAGGGAAAGTCGATGCCCTTGGGATTGGCGAAGCGGATCACCACCAGGCTCTCGTCCGGCGTGGGGATGGTGCGGGCGATGAAGGGGTCGGACGTGTCGACCACCGGCACGCGCTGGAAGTTGATGTGCGTGCGCGTGAACTGCGGGCAGATGTAGTGCACGTACTCGTGCATGCGGCGCAGGATCACGTCCGTCACCGCTTCCGTCGAGTAGCCGCGCGTGGCCTTGTCGCGGTGGATCTTCTGGATCCACTCCAGGTTGATCACCGGCACCACGCCAATGAGCAGGTCGGGGTAGCGGGCGACGTCGTGCTCGTCCGTCTTCACGCCGCCATGCAGGCCTTCGTAGAACAGTAGCTCCGATTCCGGCAGCGGCGCCCAGGGCGTGAAGGTGCCCGGCGGCTGCTTGAAGGGCGCGGCCTCCGCGTCGTCGTGCAGGTACTTGCGCGCCTGGCCGGTGCCGGTTTCGGCGTAGTGGCGGAAGAGGTTTTCCAGCTCGGAGAAGAGGTTGGCGTCGGTGCCGAAGTGGCTGAAGTGCGGCTTGCCGTTGGACTCGGCCTCGGCCATCTTCTTCTTCATCTCGGTGCGGTCGAAGCGGTGGAAGCTGTCGCCCTCGACGATGGCGGCGCGCACGCCCTCGCGGCGGAAGATGGTTTCAAAGGTGCGCGTCACCGAGGTGGTGCCGGCGCCTGAGGAGCCGGTGATGGCGACGATGGGATGTTTCACGGACATGGCGGCAGGCTCCTGTGGATCGTCAATTCGGTGGATTCGTGTTTGGGCGCGAAGGGGCGGCTGGCGGTTGGACTGGGTGCGGCGCGAATCCGTAGGAGGCCCGCTTGCGGGCCGAACCGTCGCTTGGCTGCAATTCGGCCCGCAAGCGGGCCTCCTACAAGCTCACGGCGAGGCACCTGTCAGACCGGCGCGAACAACCCGCGCTGGCCGAACAGCGGCGATCTGTAGCCGCCGTCCAGCAGTTGTTCCTCGTGGTAGCGCTCGATGCGCTCCACCTCGTCGGCCGAGCCGAAGATGAAGCCGACGCGCTGCTGCAGGGCCTCGGGCTCCAGCGTGAGCACGCGGTGCCGCCCGGTGCTGGCGCAACCGCCGGCCTGCTCGATGAGCATGCCCACCGGGTTGGCCTGGTGCAGCAGTTGCAGCCGCCCGGCGCGCTGCGGGTCCGTGCCGTCGCGCGGGCACAGGAACACGCCGCCGCGCAGCAGGATGCGGTGCGTCTCCGCCACCAGCGAGGCGATCCAGCGCATGGAGAAGTCCGCCCCGCGCACGCCGCCGCTGCCGGCCAGGCACTCGTCCACGTAGCGCTTGACGGCCGGCTCCCAGAAGCGGCTGTGCGAGGCGTTGATGGCGAACTCCCGCGTGCGCCGCGGCACCTGCAGGTTCGGATGGCTGAGCATCCATTCGCCCAGCTGCGGGTCCAGCGTGAAGCCGTGCGTGCCGTTGCCAAAGCTCAGCACCAACATGGTGGCCGGGCCATAGAGCGCGTAGCCCGCGCACACCTGGCTGCTGCCGGGCTGCAGCCAGTCCGTGTCGCCCGGCGTGGCGCCGGCCTGCGGCGCGCGCAGCACCGAGAACAGGCTGCCCACGCCGTGGTTGATGTCCAGGTTGCCCGCGCCGTCCAGCGCCTCGAACAGCAGCAGGTACTTGCCGCGCGGATAGGGCTCGGGAATGGGCGTGGCCGGCGCCTCGCCGCAGGCCGAGTAGCCCGCCAGGTTGCCGCCCCATTCGCACGCGCGGGTGAAGGCGTCGCGGGCGAACTGCAGGGTGGGCTCGCGCTCGGCGTCCTGGCCCAGCGCGCCGCGGGCCACGCGCGCGGCGATGGCCTTGCAGGCCAGCGACACGTCGGTCACCAGCGCGTTGAGCTCGCCCGTGGCGCGCGGGTGGCGCCGGCGTTCCTCGATGAGGAACTGCGTGAGGTTGCTGCGGCCTTCTATCAGCATGGGGAGGTCTCCTGAAGTTTGTTTTGAGATGGTTTTCTTGAGCCGAACGGGAGGGTGGGCGCTTCAGCCGCTCACGGCCTGCGGCGGCAGCAGCGCCAGCAACTGCTGCGGCGCGCGCAGCCGCCACACCGCCGGCCCGGGGTCGGCCACGCCGCCGTAGCCCCACGCCACCAGCGCGGCGGCGCAGCCCGCCGCGGCGGCGGCACCCAGGTCGGCCGGGCCGTCGCCCACCATGAGCAGCCGCGAGGGCATCACGCCGAACCATTGGGCGGCCGTCAGCAGCAGCGTGGGCGCGGGCTTGCGCTGCTCGGGGCTGTCCGCCCCCAGCACCACCGTGCACCAGGGCAGCAGGCCGGCCGCGTCCAGCACCGCGCGCGCCAGCGGCGTGGGCTTGTTGGTCACCACGGCCAGCGGCATGCGGCGCGAGAGCTGGCGCAGCGTGGCCTCCACCCCTTCGTAGGCGTGGCCGTGCGCCAGCGGCGCGGCCAGCGTGGCCTCGTCGAAGTGGCGGCGCAGCCGCTGCAGCAGCGTGGGGTGCGGGTCGCTCACCCC
Source organism: Azohydromonas lata (assembly GCF_034427735.1). Taxonomy (NCBI): domain Bacteria; kingdom Pseudomonadati; phylum Pseudomonadota; class Betaproteobacteria; order Burkholderiales; family Sphaerotilaceae; genus Azohydromonas; species Azohydromonas lata. Next base: position 72,357 of record NZ_JAXOJX010000027.1, on the reverse strand, counting down.
GCGCGCGCCCAGGGCACGGCGGATGAGCGCGTCCGGCCCGTCGCCCACCCAGCCGCGCACGGTGCGCAGCTCGAAGCCGGCGTCCAGGTGCTCGCGGCGCAACGCGTGGGCAAGCGCGGCGGCGATGTCCGGCGCGCTGTCCACCAGCGTGCCGTCCAGGTCCAGCGCGATGGCGTCGGCACGCATCACGCCGCGCCCTGGTAGAGCTGCCGCACCGCGCAGGCGGCCGGCGGGTGGCGCAACTGCTCCAGGCCCTGCAGCGTGAGCCAGGGCGCGTCCGGCAAGCGGGCGCCGGGCTCGCCGGCCAGCGGCTCACCGGGGTCGCCCAAGTGCGGCAGCAGCAGGTCGGCGCCGGTGAAATCCTCCGCCTCGCTCCACCAGGTGGGGGTGACCACGGTCCACAGCCCGGCGCCGCGCGCGGCGCGCAGGCCGTGGGCCGAGTCCTCGAAGGCGATGGCCTCCTCGGCGTCCGCGCCCAGGGTGCGAAGGACCAGCTCGTACACGTCCGGCGCGGGCTTCTTGCTCGCCACCAGGTCGCCGCAGGCGATGACGCCGAACAGGCCCGGCCCCTGCGGCCCCAGCGTGGCGGTGAGCAGCGCCTCCACGTTGGCCGGGCTGGTGGTGCTGGCGATGGCCAGGTGCATGCCGGCCTCGTGTGCCTCGCGCAACAGCCGCGCCACGCCGGGGCGCAGCTTCAACCGGCCGCCCGCCACCATGGCCGCGTAGTGCCGCGTCTTGGCCGCGTGCAGCGCCGGGATGTGGGCACGCAGCGCGCGGCGGTCGACCTCGCCCAGGTCCAGCGAGGCGGCGTGGTGCGCCATGCGCTCCTTGCCGCCGGTCACGTGCAGCAACTCGCGGTAGAGCGTCCGGCTCCAGTCCCAGCGCAGGCCGGCGTCGGCGAAGGCGGCGTTGAACGCCTGGCGATGCAGCTCCTCGGTGTCGGCCAGCGTGCCGTCCACGTCGAAGATCAGGGTGGTGATGCTCACGGGCAGGTCCTTGCGGTGGTGCCGTTGTGGGGCGATGCAGGTTTCAGGCCGCGTGGCGCGCGGCAAACACGCGGCTGGCCGTGACGTCGGCGGCCTGCAGCGTCACGAGCTGCTCCGGCTGCAGCGGCACGTCGCTGTCGAACAGCCGCGTGGCATGGCGCAGCCGCATGCGGTCCAGCGCGTTGCGCACGGAGCGCGCGTTGGCGAAGTGCGGCTGCGCGCGGCGCAGCGCGATGTAGCGCGCGAAGGCCTGCAGCGCCCCGTCGTCGAAGCGGTAGTGCAGCTTCTCCAGCATGAGCTGCGCGATGCGCAGCAGCTCCGGCTCGGTGTAGTCGGGGAAATCGATGTGGTGCGCGATGCGCGAGGCCATCCCCGGGTTGGAGCCGAAGAAGGTCTGCATGCGGTCCTTGTAGCCGGCCAGGATCACCACGATGTCCTCGCGCTGGTTCTCCATCACCTGCAGCAGGATCTCGATGGCCTCCTGGCCGTAGTCGCGCTCGTTCTCCGGGCGGTAGAGGTAGTAGGCCTCGTCGATGAAGAGCACACCGCCCATGGCCTTCTTGAGCACCTCGCGCGTCTTGGGCGCGGTGTGGCCGATGAACTGGCCCACCAGGTCGTCGCGCGTGACGGCCACGAGGTGCCCCTTGCGCACGTAGCCCAGCTGCTTGAGCACCTCGGCCATGCGCAGCGCCACCGTGGTCTTGCCCGTGCCCGGGTTGCCGGTGAAGCACATGTGCAGCGAGGGGGGCTGCGAGTTGAAGCCCTGTTGGGCGCGCAGCTTGTCCACCAGCAGCAGCGCGGCGATGTCGTGGATGCGGCCCTTCACCGGGGCCAGGCCCACCAGCTCGGCGTCGAGCTGCGCCAGCACCGCCTTGACGCCGCTGCTCTCGAAGAGCTGGCGCGGGCTCTCAATCGGGGCCGTGGGAACCGCCGCGGCGGCGGACGAGGCCGCCACGGCCTGGGAAGCGTCGAGCACGTCGGCTTGCATGGCGGCCTCCTGCATCAGCCGTAGCGCGCGCCTTCGGGCCGCGCCTGCGCCGCGTAGCCCTCGATGCGGTAATGCACCTGGCGCCCCGGCCCCTCGGAGCGCACCAGGCGGAAGCCCGGCTCGTCCTGCGGACGGTTGACGATGAAGGACAGCACCACCGACTCCGTGCCGTGCGTGGAGTCGAAGGCCGTCACACGGATGTAGTGGTGGGGGAAGGCCTTGCGGCAGTCCTTGATCTCCATGAGCACGCCGGCGGGGTCCTGCAGGTCGAACATGGGGTTGCCGTGCATTTCCCAGAAGGTGTTGCGCGGGTGCGGGTCGTCGGTGTACTCGATGCCGACGGCCCAGCCCTTGTCGAGGGCGTATTCGACCTGCTTGAGGATCTGCTCGTCCGTGAGGTCCGGCAGGAAGGAGAAGGTGCCTTGGGTCAGACGCATGTGAGGCTCCGGTTGCGATCGGGTCAGGCCACCGAGGGGGTGGGGACGAAGTCCGAGGTGTCGGTGGGCGTGTAGTTGAAGCTGATATCGCCCCAGGTATCGAGCGCGGCCTGCAGCGGCGTGCACCACTTGGCGGCAGCGCGCAGGATGTCCGGGCCTTCTTCCTTGATGTTGCGGCCCTCGTTGCGCGCCAGCACCATGGCTTCCAGCGCGACGCGGTTGGCCGTGGCGCCGGCCTGGATGCCCTGCGGGTGGCCTATCGTGCCGCCGCCGAACTGCAGCACCACGTCGTCGCCGAAGAGGTCGATGAGCTGGTGCATCTGCCCGGCGTGGATGCCGCCGGAGGCCACGGGCATGACCTTGCGCAGCGCGCCCCAGTCCTGCTCGAAGAAGATGCCGCGCGGCAGGTCCGGCACGGTGTGCGTGTCCCGGCACACGTTGTAATAGCCCTGTACCGTCAGCGGGTCACCTTCGAGCTTGCCCACCGCCGTGCCGGCGTGGATGTGGTCCACGCCCGCCATGCGCATCCACTTGGCAATGACGCGGAAAGAGACGCCGTGGCTCTTCTGCCGCGTGTAGGTGCCGTGGCCCGCGCGGTGCAGGTGCAGGATCATGTCGTGCTGCCGGCACCAGTGGCTCAAGGACTGGATGGCCGTGTAGCCCACCACCAGGTCCACCATCACGATGACCGAGCCCAGCTCCTTGGCGAACTCGGCGCGGCGGTACATCTCCTCCATCGTCCCGGCCGTGACGTTGAGGTAGCTGCCCTTGACCTCGCCCGTGGCGGCGCTGGCCTTGTTGACGGCGTCCATCACGAACAGGAAGCGGTCGCGCCAGTGCATGAAGGGCTGCGAGTTGATGTTCTCGTCGTCCTTCATGAAGTCCAGGCCGCCCTTGAGCCCTTCGTAGACCACGCGGCCGTAGTTGCGCCCGGACAGGCCCAGCTTGGGTTTGGTGGTCGCCCCCAGCAGCGGGCGGCCGTACTTGTCCAGCCGCTCGCGCTCCACGATCACGCCGGTGGGCGGGCCGCTGAAGGTCTTCACGTAGGCCACGGGGAACTTCATGTCCTCCAGCCGCGCCGCCTTCAGCGGCTTGAAGCTGAAGACGTTGCCGATGATGGACGCCGCCACGTTGGTGATGGAGCCTTCCTCGAACAGGCTCAGGTCGTAGGCCACCCAGCAGAAATACTGGCCCGGCTGGCCCGGCACGGGCTCCACGCGGTAGCACTTGGCGCGGTACATGTCGCAGGCGGTGAGGCGGTCGGTCCAGACCACGGTCCAGGTGGCGGTGGACGACTCGCCGGCCACGGCCGCGCCGGCCTCCACCGGATCCACGCCCTCCTGCGGCGTGATGCGGAACAGCGCCAGGATGTCCGTCTCCTTGGGCTCGTAGTCCGGGTTCCAGTAGCCCATCTGCGCGTACTTGAGCACGCCGGCCGCGTAGCGCTTGGTGGCGTCCACGATCTGCTTGAGTTCGTTCATCTCGCCCATGGACCTTGCTCCTTCGTAGTACTTGGCTGGTTGTCCGACACCGGTTTGCATCGGCATGGGCTGGACTCTAGGGAGGGCTTGGAATCAGGAAAAGTTAATTGTTTTTAAGTTGATATCAGCTTTGGCTAATATCAGGCGCATGTCAGCGCTGCGCCATGCCACCTTCAAGCAACTTGCCGCCTTGCACGCCGTGGCGCGCCTGGGCAGTGTTTCGGCCGCCGCGGCGGAGCTGCACCTGACGCAGCCGGCGGTGTCCATACAGATCGCCGCGCTGGAAGAGGCCGCCGGCGCGCCGCTGCTGCAGCGCACCGGGCGCGGCATACGGCTGACCGAGGCCGGCACGCTGCTGGCGGGCTACGCGGGGCGCATCCTGGAGCTCTGGCGCGAGGCCGGCGACGAGATGGCCGCGCAGCACGGAGACTTTTCGGGAACGCTGCGGGTGGGTGCTGTCACAACCGCCGAGTACCTGCTGCCGCCGCTGCTGGTGGCTTTCGCCAACGCCCACCCGCGCGTCAAGGTGAAGCTGCAGGTGGGCAACCGCGACCAGATCGTGCGCATGCTCGCCGGCCAGGAGGTGGACTTGGTCATCATGGGACGCCCCCCGGCCGAGCTGAAGACGGTGTCCGCGGCATTTGCGCGACACCCCATGGCCTTCCTTGCTGCGCCGCAGCATGCGCTGATGCGTGAAACCGGTCTCAAATTGGCGCACTTGCTCGATGCCGATCTTCTGGTGCGAGAACGCGGCTCAGGCACGCGCGCCACGGTGGAAACGCTGTTCCGCGAGGCCGGCCTGCCGCTGCGCCTGGGCTCGGAAATGTCCAGCAACGAGGCCATCAAGCAGATGTGCGCCGCGGGCCTGGGCGTGGCCTTCCTGTCGCTGCACACCTGCGTGCTGGAGATGCAGGCCGGGCTGCTGGCGCTGCTGCCCCTGCCGGGCAACCCCATCGAGCGCGATTGGCACGTCATGCACCTGGCCGCGCGCCAGCTGCCGCAGGTGGCCGCGGCCTTCGAACGCTTCCTCTGCGAGCAGGGGCAGGCGCTGGTGCGCGCGCAGCTCGAACGCCTGCCGCACCCGGTGCTGTAACGCGCTGACGCGCGGCCCGCGCGCCACTGTTCAATTTTGGCTGGACCCGCAGGGTCTGCACCTAGTGGTGGCGCCACGGGCGGCTCACTACAAAGCGCTCCTGGGAGCCCGTCATGGACGCCACGGTGGTCCCACTGACATATCACCAGGAGACGAGAAATGACCTTGAGACTGAAGCCTTCGATCGCGTTGATGGCACACACCTTCGGCGGCTTGCTGCTCGCCGTACCCGCCGTGGCGCTGGCCAACGCCGACGTGGAGAAGAACATCGCCAACCCCAAGAACTGGGCGATGCAGGCGGGCGACATGTACAACCAGCGCTACAGCCAGCTCAAGCAGATCAACACCGGCAACGTCGGCAAGATGCAGGTGGCCTGGACCTTCTCCACCGGCGTGCTGCGCGGCCACGAGGGCTCGCCGCTGGTGATCGACGGCACCATGTACCTGCACTCGCCCTTCCCCAACAAGGTCTTCGCCATCGACCTGGAGACGCAGAAGATCAAGTGGAAGTACGAGCCCAAGCAGGACACGGCCGTGGTCGCGCAGATGTGCTGCGACACCGTCAACCGCGGCCTGGCCTACGCCGAGGGCAAGGTATTCCTGCAGCAGGCCGACTCCACGCTGGTGGCGCTCAACGCGGCCGACGGCAAGGTGGTGTGGAGCGTGAAGAACGGCGACCCCAAGCTCGGCGCCGTCAACACCAACGCCCCGCACGTGTTCAAGGACAAGGTCATCACCGGCATCTCCGGCGGCGAATGGGGCGTGCGCGGCTTCCTGGCGGCCTACGACATCAACACCGGGCGCCAAGTCTGGAAGGCCTACAGCGTCGGCCCCGACGCCGAGATGCTGATGGACCCCGACAAGACCATGACCTGGGCCGACGGTGGCTTGAAGCCCGTGGGCAAGGACTCCTCCCTCAAGACCTGGCAGGGCGACCAGTGGAAGACCGGCGGCGGCACCACCTGGGGTTGGTACAGCTACGACAAGGGCACCAACCTGATGTACTACGGCACCGGCAACCCCTCCACCTGGAACCCCGCGCAGCGCCCGGGCGACAACAAGTGGTCCATGACCATCTTCGCGCGTGACGTGGACACGGGCGTGGCCAAGTGGGCCTACCAGATGACGCCCTACGACGAGTGGGACTTCGACGGCATCAACGAGATGATCCTGGCCGACATCCCGGTCAAGGGCAAGCAGACCAAAGCGCTGGTGCACTTCGACCGCAACGGCTTCGCCTACACCATGGACCGCGTCTCCGGCGCGCTGCTGGTGGCCGAGAAGTACGACCCCAAGGTGAACTGGGCCACGCACGTGGACATGCGCACGGGCCGCCCGCAGGTGGTCAAGCAGTTCTCCACCGCGCAGAACGGGCCTGACGTCAACACCAAGGGCATCTGCCCCGCCGCGCTGGGCACCAAGGACCAGCAGCCCGCCTCCTTCGACCCCAACACCAAGCTCTTCTACGTGCCCACCAACCACGTGTGCATGGACTACGAGCCCTTCAAGGTCGAGTACACCGCCGGCCAGCCCTACGTGGGCGCCACGCTGTCCATGTACCCCGCCCCGGGCAGCCACGGCGGCATGGGCAACTACATCGCCTGGGACGCCGGCACGGGCAAGATCGTCCAGACCAAAGCCGAGAAGTTCTCGGTGTGGAGCGGCGCGCTCAACACGGCCGGCGGCCTGAGCTGCTTCGGCACGCTGGAGGGCTACCTCAAGTGCGTGGACGCCAAGGACATCAACAAGGAGCTGTTCAAGTTCAAGACGCCCTCCGGGATCATCGGCAACGTGTTCACCTACGAGCACAAGGGCAAGCAGTACATGGGCGTCTTCTCCGGCATCGGTGGCTGGGCCGGTATCGGCATGGCCGCGGGCCTGGAGAAGGACAACGACGGCTTGGGCGCCGTGGGCGGCTACCGCGAGCTCAACCAGTACACCGAGCTGGGCGGCTCGCTGACGGTGTTCGCCCTGCCCAACTGAGCCTGAGCCCGCGTTGATCCGGCCGGCCCGCGGGGGCCGGCCCACAGAGGGGCTCGAACCCCTCGCAGCTCAGCGCCTGCTTCAACCGCTGGACGACGGCGGCGGCGCGCCCCATCAGCCCCTGTGGGCGCGCCCGTTGCCCGCGTCTTCCTCAATCACGACGATCGTTGGAGACACCGCTTCATGAAGTACCGCCGCGCCACCCTGGCCGTCCTGTCCTGCATCGCCTTGTTCGGCGCCGCCGCCTACAGCAGCGCCCAAGGCAACCAGCTCTACACCGTGGTTGACGGCAACAAGGTCGATCCGCAAACCATGAAGGGCTTTCGCACCTGGCGCGCCGCCGCCTGCGACCGCTGCCACGGCCCCAACCAGGAGGGCATGGTCGGCCCCTCGCTGATCGAAAGCCTCAAACGGCTGAGCAAGGACGAGTTCGTCACCACCGTCACCAAGGGCCGCCTTGAGAAGGGCATGCCCTCCTTCGGCGAGAACAAGACCGTGGTCGACAACATCGACCAGCTCTACGCCTACCTCAAGGGCCGTTCGGACGGGGCCATCACCTCGGCCAAGGTCCAGGAGATGCCGTGATGCGCGCCGCCGCCATCCCGCGCCCGGGCCGGCGCGGACCTGTCGCGGCGCTGCTCCTGGGTGCGCTGGCCCTGCTGGCCGCGCTGCCCGCCTCGGCCCAGGACGAGCAGCCGCCGCGCAAGGCCCTCAAGGTTTGCCAGGACCCGCACAACCTGCCCTTCTCCAGCGCCCAGGGCAACGGCATAGAAAACCGCATCGCCGAGCTGTTCGCCCAGGACCTGGGCCTGCCGCTGCAGTACTACGACTTCCCCAACCGCCTGGCCTTCATACGCAACACGCTGCGCTACAAGCTCCCCGGCGAGGACTGGCGCTGCGACGTGGTGCTGGGCGTGCCGGAAGGCTTCGACCAGGTCTCCGTCACCAAGCCCTACTACCGCTCCACCTACGCGCTGGTGTTCCCGCAAGGCAAGGGCCTGGACAACGTGCGCTCGGCCGAGGACTTCCTCAAGCTCGACCCGGCCGTGCTGGCGAAGCTGCGCATCGGCGTGCACGACCGCTCGCCCGCGGGCAAGTGGCTGGCGCAGCACCAGCTGGTGGACCGCGCCGTGGTCTATCCCATGATGACGCCCGAGACCGACCGCGACCCCGGCCAGCCCGTGGAGGCGGATTTGGCCGCGGGCAAGATCGACGCCGCCATCCTCTGGGGCCCCATGGCCGGCTTCGCGGCCAAGCGCCAGCCGCAGGCCAGGCTGGCGGTGGTGCCGCTGGCCTCCGAGCCGGGCGTGCGCTTCGACTACGCCATGGCCATGGGCGTGCGCTACGGCGAGCCGCAATGGAAGACCCAGATCGAAAGCCTGATCGAGCGCCGCCGTCCGGAGATCAACGCCATCCTGCGCGACTTCGGCGTGCCCTTGCTGGAGACCGCCGGCGCTTCCGGCCGTGCGGCGTCCAGGGATTGAGGTGGACGTGGCGCGCGCGCCCTCGCCGCGGCACCGCAGCCTCATGGGCTCGGCCTTGCTGGCGGCCTGCCTGCTGAGCACCAGCAGCGCCCACGCGGAGCTGGACCGCCGCTCCCTCATCCTCCTGGGCCGCAGCGTGCTGCGCGTGGAAGCCGAGGGCGAAGGCGGGCGGCTGCAGCTCGGCTCCGGCGTGGTCATCGGCAAGGAGCGCGTGGTGACCAACTGCCACGTCACGCGCAACGCCAGCAGCATCTCGGTGGTGCAGGCCGGCTCGCGCTGGACGGTGCAGGCGCAGTCCATGGACGCCGAGCGCGACCTGTGCATCCTGCAGGTGCCCGGGCTGCCCAGCACGCCCGTGGCGCTGGGCCGCGCCGCCTCGCTGCGCGAGGGCCAGGAGCTGGCCGCCCTGGGCTACACCGGCGGGCCGGCGCTGCAGATCAGCGGCGGCAGCGTCGTGGCCCTGCACCACCTCAATGGCCAGCTCCTCATCCAGTGCAGCAACGGCTTCACGTCCGGCGCCAGCGGCGGGGGCCTCTTCGACCGCGACGGGCGGCTGGTGGGCATCCTCACCTTCCGCCTGCCCGGCGGGCGCACCCACTACTACGCCGTGCCGGCCGAATGGCTGCTGGACACGCTGGAGCAGCGCCTGCGCTTTGCCGAGGTGCGTCCGCACGGCGGCCTGGGTTTCTGGGAGCGGCCCATGGCGGCGCAGCCGCTGTTCCTGCAGGCCGCCTCGCTGGAGCGCGCCGGCCAGTGGCAGGCGCTGCTGCAGCTGGCCGAGCGCTGGATGCGCGAGGACGCCGCCGACCCCGAGCCGCTGTACCTGCGCGCCCTGGCCCAGGAGCGCCTGGGCCGCGACGCCGCCGCCGTGCAGAGCTGGCGCCGCAGCCTGGACGTGGACCCCGGCTACAGCCGCAGTTGGGCGGGCCTGGCCCAGCTCTACCACCGCACCGGCCAGGCCGCGCAGGCGCAGCAGGCCATAGAAACGCTCACCGCGCTCAATCCCGGCCTCGCGCTGGAAGTGTCGGACCGGCTGCGCGCCGATCCGGCCGAACCACAGGATTCCTCACACCCATGATCCTCCGCCACCTCATCCGGCCCCCGGCCGCCGCGGCCGCCGCGCTGGTTGCCGCGCTGCTGGGGGCCGTCGCCACGGTCCCCGCCGCTGCCGCCGAGGAGGAGCCGCGTGTTGCCGGCAGCGGCGCCATCTCCGCCGCCGAGCAGCAGATCTTCATGGCGCCGCACCTGCAGGGCCTCAAGCCCGGCACCGTGCTGCGCTACGCCTTCGTCCATGCCGGCTCGCTGGAAGGCGGCTACGGCGGCCCCGTGGAGCTGCGCCTGTCGGCGGGCCCCGGCGGGCGCTGCTGCAACGTCAGCGCGCCCGCCTTTCCCGAGGCGCAAGGCGCGCGCGAGCTGCCCGCGGTGGAGGGCGCCACCTCCAACCCCGTGATCCTGTATTTCCTGGAGCACGATCTGCGCGAGATGCAGCGCCTCACCCGCGGCCAGGTGAACCACTTCCGCCGCCGCATCCGCGTGGCCCTGGCCGAGGACGCGCGCAGCGACGACACCCGCGTGCGCTGGCAAGGCCGGGAAATGGCCGCCCGGCGGGTGCTCATCAGCCCCTACCTCGACGACCCCATGCGCAACCGCTTCGAGCAGTACGCCGCCAAGCGCTACGAGTTCGTCCTGGCCGACGTGCCCGGCGGCGTGGTGCAGTTGCGCACCGTGCTGGCCGGCGAGCGCCCCGACGCCGCCCCGCTGCTCGAAGAAACCCTCACCCTGGAAGGCGCCGAGCTGGGCGCCGCTAAGCCATGACCTTGCACCTGCCCGCCTGCCTGCCTGCCCGTGCCCTGCTGCGCCGTGCGCTGGTGCCGGCGCTGCTGGCCGCCGCCTCGCCCTGGGCCGCGGCTTTCGATTACCCCACTGCCGCGCGCGTGGAGTACGTGCAGAGCTGCATGAGGGAGCATCCCGGCACCTACTACGAGATGCTCAACAAGTGCTCGTGCGCGCTGGACCACCTGGCCGAGAAGATCCCCTACGACGACTTCGTGTCCATGAGCACCGCCACCAACGCCAACAGCATTGCCGGCGAGCGCGGCAACGCCATACGCGACAGCGAGCCGCTGCAAAAGCAGATCCGCGAGTTCCGCAAGCTGCAGTCCACGGCCCGCGAGGGCTGCTTCATCCCGCCCACGGCAGCGAGGTAAGGCGGGCAGGCTCACGCCCAGTGAAATGGGCGCCGGCCCATGGCTGACCGGCACATTGAGGCTTCAACGCCTCACATCCCGTACTTCGGATTGCCCTGCCGCTTCTGCGCCATGTCGTTGACCAGGAAACGCACGGCGCGCTCCCAGGACTGGTCGTTGTTGCCGCGCATGTCCACCGATTTGGACAGCACCACGCGGCCGCGGCGCACGTCGTGCACCTCGATGTTGAGGTTCAGGATCAGCTCGCTGACCTTCTGCACCCAGCCCGTGATGGCGTAGTCGGTGTCGAGCTGGCGGCCGATCTGGCGCGCGCAGTCCTCGCAGCGGTGCATGTACTCCTGCTCGTTGCGCAGCTTGTCCAGCAGCGCCTGCGCGTTCTCCAGCGGGACGATGCGGTACAGCCCCTGCGCCTGCAGTTCCTGCTGCAGCTGCACGTGCGCCCGCCGCAGCCGCGCCCCGAGCTGGGCCTGGTTGTCGCCCGCGGTGTTGGGGTGATCGTCCAGCAGGTCGAAGTCCAGCACCACCGCGCTGGGCACGCTCGCCTGGCTCCACGCCGGCCGCGCGGCCGCGGCACCGGCCAGAGACCACGCCAGCAGCCGGCGGCGGGACAGTTTGCTTGGCGTTCGGTACATCTCGTGGACCGGGCGGCGTCAGCGCCGGCGCAGCTTGCGGTAGATGGTGTTGCGGCTGATGCCCAGCCGCTTGGACGCCAGCGAGATGTTGCCGTCGAGCTCCTGCACCACGCGCAGGATGGTCTGCATCTCCAGCTCCTCCAGCGTGGCGCCGGCATCCGCTGCTTCGCCTGAAGGCGGCAAGGCCGCCGCCGGCGCCTCGGCCGAAGCGGGTGCGGCCGGCGTGCCTGCGCCGCCGCGCCGCCGTCCCATCGAGCGCTGCACGTCCTCCAGAAAATCGTCGGGCAAGTGCGCGCGCGTGATCGTGGGCTCGTCGCCGGCCATGGCCGCCGCGGCGCGCAGCACGTTGACGAGCTGGCGCACGTTGCCCGGCCAGTGGTAGGCCTGCAGCAGTTGCGCCACGTCGGCGTCCAGCGTGGGCGCGCGCAGCGGGCAGCGGCTGCGCAGGATCCGCGCCGCCAGCGCCATCAGGTCGCTGCGCTCGCGCAGCGGCGGCAGCCGCACCGACAGCCCGTTGAGCCGGTAATACAAGTCCTCGCGGAAGGCCTGCCGCTCCACCAGCTCGCGCAGGTCGCTGTGCGTGGCGCTGACCACGGCCACGTCGGCCGGCACGGGGCGCGTGCCGCCCAAGGGCATGACCTCGCCCTCCTGCAGCACGCGCAGCAGCCGCGCCTGCAGCCCCGCGGGCATGTCGCCCACCTCGTCCAGGAACAGCGTGCCGCCATGCGCCTGCAGGATGCGCCCCACCGCGCCGCCGCGCCGCCCGCCGCTCAGCGCGCCTTCCTCGTAGCCGAACAGCTCGGCTTCGATCAGCGACTCCGGGATGCTGGCGCAGTTCACCGCCACGAAGGGCTGGCGCGCACGCGCGGACTCCTGGTGCAGCGCGCGCGCCAGCACCTCCTTGCCGCTGCCCGTCTCGCCCAGGATGAGCACGGCAATGTCGCGGTCCATCACGCGGCGCAGCTTGGCCACCACGCTGTCGAGCTGCGCGTCGCCGGTCTGCAGCCACGACAGGTCGCTGGGCAGCTCGCCCTCGGCCGCCGGGCGGGCGCGCGGCGCCGTGCCGGACAGCAGCACCGCAGGTGACGCGGGCGCTCGCACCGGCAGCGGTGCGGCCTCGCGCAGGCAGGCCAGCACCTCGCCGCCCAGTGCCGCCACGCCTGCGGCCATGTCCGCCGCGATGGCCAGGCCCGCCTCGCCCGCCGCCTCGACCGGCTGCGCCGCCGCGTCGCCGTCGTCCGGCTGGAGGCGGGTGCCCTGGCGCACCAGCGGCCAGTTCATCTGCAGCCGCGCATGCAACTGCAGCCCGTTGGACAGGTTGAGCGCGAAGGGGCCGGCCGCGGCGCTGCGCGCCTGGTCCACCAGTTGCGCCAGGCCCAGGCCGAACAGCGACTCCAGGCTGTTCATGCGCAGCCCCGCCGGGCTCAGCCCAAGCAGGTCCAGCGCGCTGCGGTTGGCGCCCAGCAGCCGGCCATCCTCGCCCACGGCCAGGATGCCGCCCATGAGCGTGTCTATGAACTCCACGCGGCTGTGAAAGTGCAGCCGCAGCGCATGCTGGCAGTCGTCGGTGAGCCAGTGGTTCTCGATCATGCGCGCCGACATCTTCACCAAGCCCAGCGTGTGCGCGTGGTAAGAGCGGTGGTCGCCCGTCACGTCCAGCACGCCCAGCAGGTTGCCGCGCGGGTCGAAGATGGGCGCGGCCGAGCAGGTGAGGAAATCGTTGGCGTACATGAAGTGCTCGTCGGCATGGACGAACACCGGCTCCTCCGTCACCAGCGCCGTGCCCATGCCGTTGGTGCCCTTGCTGGCCTCGGCCCAATTGACGCCCGGCGCCAGCGCCACCTTGGCCGTGCGCTCCAGCAAGTCGGCATGGCCCACCGAGTGCAGCACCGTGCCCTGCGTGTCGGCCAGCACCACCATGCTCTTGCTGACGATGATCTGCTCCAGCAGCAGCTCCATCACCGGCGCGGCATGGACGAACAGCCGCCGGTTGCGCTCGTGCGCCTGCGCCAGGTCCGCGCGCGGCAGCGGCGTGTAGTCGCCATGGCCTATGCGCGTGAGGCCCAACGCCGCGCAGCGTTCGTGCGACTTGCGTATCGCCTCGACGTGGGCCGGGTCGGTGGGCAGCAGCACGCTCGTGGCCGAGTGCCCAAAGCCAAGCTCGCGCTTGCGGCCGGCTGTGGAGCCATCGGAAGGACGGGTCGTGAGCATGAACTTCCTTTCACTCCGCCTGCGGGCGGTCGTCTCCTCTGGGTTTTCTTACAGCCGCGCGCAGCATACCCGCGCGGCGCGCCGTGACACTGTGTACTGAATCCAGGGCAGCAGAAGGGTTGCCGGGCATCTCGGCTTGCAACAAGCACGCCATGCCAAGCCGTGGAACAAGCCTTGCAGATAGGCAAGCCCCTGCCAGCGTCAATCCATGGCCATGAGCTTTGTTCCTGCCGTACCCATTGCGCCTTCGGTCCCGTCCTCGATTCCGCCCACGAGCCCGGCCGCCGTCCAATTCCGCGACCGCGTGCGCGTGAGCACGCCGGGCCGGCTGCACCTGGGCTTCCTGGACCCGGGCGCTTCCCTGGGCCGGCGCTTCGGCAGCCTGGGCCTGGTGGTGGACGGGCCGCACACCGCGCTGGAGCTGGCCTTCGCCGGCCGCCCGCACATCGAAGCCGCCCCGGGGCTGGATGCGGCCGAGGTGGAGCGGGCCGCCGCCCACCTCGCGGCCCTGCAGGCGCACACCGGCCTGTCGCGTCCGCTGCACCTGCGCCTGCTGGAGCTGCTGCCTCCCCATGCCGGCCTGGGGTCCGGCACCCAGCTCGCCCTGGCGGTGGGCATGGCCTTCACGCGGCTGCAGGGCTTGCCGCTGGACGCGGCCCAGGTGGCGGCCCTGTTGGGCCGCGGCCTGCGCTCCGGCGTGGGCATCGCCGGCTTCGAGCGCGGCGGGCTGCTGCTGGATGGCGGCCCGCAGGCCGACGGCCGCCCGGCACGCGTCACCTCGCACCTGGACTTTCCTCAGCACTGGCGCGTGCTGCTGGTGCTGGACCCGTCGCGCCGCGGGCTCTCCGGCGCCCAGGAGCGCCAGGCCCTGGCGCAACTGCCGCCCTTCCCGCGCGAGTACGCGGCCGAGCTGTGCCACCGCGTGCTCATGCAAATCCTGCCCGGCGCCGCGGGGGCCGATTTCCCCACCTTCGCCGAAGGCCTCAACCGCATGCAGGCGCTCCTGGGCGGCTACTTCGCGCCCGCGCAGGGCGGCCTGTCCTACACCAGCCCCGCGGTGGACGCCTTCATGCGCTGGGCCGGCCGCCACGGCGACACCGCCGTGGGCCAGAGCTCCTGGGGGCCGACCGCCTTTGCCGTGCTGCCCTCGCAGGAGGCCGCCGATGCCCTGCTGCGCGCCGCCCACGCGGCCGGCGCCGTGGCGCCGGGGCTGCGGCTGCTCACCGTGCAGGGCCGCAACCGCGGCGCCGACATCCAGTTCCTGGCGGCCGCACCGGCCGCCGCCTGCGCCTGACGGCGCACCACCTCCCGCAGCAAGCCACGCCACATGGACCGTCCCTACATCCTGCACATGCTCACGCCCGGACCGTGGATGAGCCCCTTCGACGTCAACATGGCCGCCGACGCCGGCTACCAGGTCATCGTCCCCTACTGCGGCGTGGACGTGGCCGCCACGCCCAACCTCACGCAGGACGCCATCTTTTCCCGCGGGCCGAAGGGCGTGTCGCGCACCGGCCTCTTCATCGGCGGGCGCGACGTGACCCAGGCCGTGGACATGCTCGACGCCGCCCGCAAGGCCATGGTCCCGCCCTTCGTGGTGTCCGTCATGGCCGACCCCAGCGGCGCCTTCACCACCGCCGCGGCCATGCTGGCCTGCGTGCGCGGGCAGCTTCGCAAGGCGCACGGCACGGACCTCGACGGCCGCCGCGTGCTGGTGCTGGGCGGCACGGGCCCGGTGGGCCGCATCGTCGCGGTGCTGGCCGCGCGCGCCGGCGCGCAGGTGCGCATCGCCAGCCACAAGGGCCAGCAGGTGGCAAACGAGACGGCCCGCGCCGTGAGCGAGCGCTTCGGCGCCGCCGTGGCCGGCGCCTCCAGCGCCGACGCCGCCGCGCTGCGCGAGGCCCTGGCCGACACCGACGTGGTGCTGGCCACCGCCGCCGCCGGCGTGCAGGTGCTCTCGGCCGAAGATCTCGCGGCGGCGGGCCAGAAGCTGCTGGTGGCCGCCGACGTGAATGCCGTGCCCCCCGAGGGCATCGCCGGCGTGGGCGTGATGGACGACGGCAAGCCCGTGGCGGGCACCCAGGCCGTGGGCATAGGGGCCCTGGCCGTGGGCAATGTGAAATACCAGGTGCAGCACCAGTTGCTGCAGCGCATGCGCAATGCCGAGAAGCCGCTGGCGCTGAGCTTCGATGACGCCTTCGCCCTGGCCTGCGAGCTGCGTGCCGGCTGAAGGCCCGGCGGGGCGGCCGCTGCTGCTGGCCGCGGGGGTGTCCGTGCGCCAGCTCGCGCAGGCCGCCGCCCGCGAGGGCTTCAGCCTTGTCGCCCTGGACGCCTTCGGCGACGCCGACACCCGCGCCGCGGCCTGCCGCTGGCAGCGCTGGCGCGACTTCGACGCCGCCACGCTGCTGGCCGCGCTGGACGAGGCCGCCCGCGCCGGCGCCTGCGGCTGGATCGCCGCCAGCGGCTTCGAAGCCCACCCGGACCTGCTGGAGGCTGCCGCGCAGCGCCTGCCGCTGCTGGGCACGCCGCCCGCGGCCTGGCGACGCCTGCGCGACCCGCGCCGCTTCTTCCCGCTGCTCGATGCGCTGGGCCTGCCGCACCCGCCCACGCGCTGGGGCGAGGCCCCCACGGACCTCCAGGGCTGGCTGCTCAAGGACGGCGGCGCCTGCGGCGGCCGGCACGTGCAGCCCGCCCGCGGCGCCGCGGCCACCCGGCGGGCCTTGCCGTACTGGCAACGCCGGATGGCCGGCACCCCCATGGCCGCCGCCTTCGTCGCCGACGGCCGCCGCGCGCGGCTGCTGGGCGTGCACGAGCAGCTCGTGGGCCTGGCCCAAGCGCCGTTTGCCTGGCGGGGGGCCGTGGGACCGCTGACCATGCCGCCCAAGGTCTCGACGCACATTGACACGGCCTTGCAACAACTCGTCCCCGCCTGCGGCCTGCGCGGCCTGGGCAGCCTGGACTTCCTGCTGGGCGCCGACGGCACCATCGCGCTGCTGGAGGTGAACCCTCGGCCCGGCGGCACGCTGCAGCTCTACGCGGCGCAGTCGCCGCTTGGGCTGCACCTGCGCGCCTGCAGTGGTGTGCCGTGGGCGGTACAGCCTGTGCCACAAGTGGTCTGCGGCGTGGAGACCGTGTTCGCGCCGCGCACGCTGCACCTGGGCCCGCACGCCCTGCGCCGCCTGGCGCGCCGGCCCTGGGTGCACGACCGGCCGGGCCAGGCCTGCTCTCTTCAAGCGATGGAGCCGCTGTGCTCCCTCAACGCCCAAGGCGCCACGGCCGCCGAGGTGCGCGCCCAACTGCAGCGGCGCCACGCCGAGCTGCTCGAACTTCTGGAGGCTGAATCCCATGAGCACATGGAATGATCCCTTGAGCGTCAACCGCCTGGCGCAGCCGCTGCTGCAGCGCCTGCTGGACGACGCTTCCCAACTGCGCGTGAGCGTGCAGCGCGACGAGTTCGGCGTGCAAATCGTCGATGCCGGCCTGGAGGCCCCCGGCAGCGTGGAGGCGGGCCTGGCCATCGCCCGCATCTGCTTGGGCGGCCTGGGCGACGTGCACCTGCGCTCATCCACCGAGGACGGCTGGCCGACCTGGGTGGAAGTGCACAGCGCCCAACCCGTGCTGGCCTGCCTGGCCAGCCAGTACGCTGGCTGGAGCCTCTCCGCCACCAAGGAGGAGACCGGCGGAAAGAAATTCTTCTCGCTGGGCTCCGGCCCCGCGCGCGCCCTGGCCGGCCGCGAGACGCTGTTCGAGGAGCTGGGCTACCGCGACCGCGCCGACACCGGCTGCCTGGTGATGGAGGTGGACCGCCTGCCCCCGCCCGTGGTGGTGGAAAAGGTGCTGCGCGACTGCGCGCTGCCGCCGCAGGGCCTGACCCTCATCGTCACGCCCACGGCCAGCCTGGCCGGCACCACGCAGGTCGTGGCCCGCGTGCTGGAAGTGGCCCTGCACAAGGCCCACGAGCTGGGCTTCAACTTGCAGGACATCGTCAGCGGCAGCGCCTGCGCACCGCTGCCGGCGCCGGGCGCCGACGGGCTGCAGGCCATGGGGCGCACCAACGACGCCATCCTCTACGGCGGGCGCGTGCACCTGGTCGTGAAGGGCGAGCTGGCCGACGCGCAGCGCCTGGCGCAGCAGCTGCCGTCCAAGAACTCGGCCGACCACGGCCGCAGCTTCGCGGACATTTTTAAAGACGCGGGCTACGACTTCTACAAGATAGACGGCGCCCTCTTCGCCCCGGCGGTGGCCTGGGTGACGCATCAACCATCCGGGCGCACCTGGCAGGCCGGCGGCACCAGCATGGCGCTGCTGCGCGGGCTGTGGCTGGAGATGGCGTGATGGCCCATGGCGGCCTGCAGAGCCTGCGCGTCGCGGTGATGAGCGACGAGTCCGGCTGGCACGTGCGCCGCCTGCGCCGCGCGCTGCTCGCGCGTGGCGCGGCGCTGGTGCGCTGCCTGGACCTGGCGCAATGCGGCGTGGCCACCGGCGCCTCGCGCCACGGCCTGGTGCTGCCGGGTTTTGGCAAGGAGCTGCCGGACGCGGTGATCGTGCGCGGCGTGGCCACCGGCAGCTTCGAGCAGGTCACCAAGCGGCTGACCGTGCTGCATGCGCTCACCGCGCTGGGCGTGCCCGTCTACAACGAGGCCCGCGCCATAGAGCGCAGCGTGGACAAGGCCATGACCAGCCTGCTGCTGCGCGCCGCGGGCATTGCCTCGCCGCCGGCCTGGACCACCGAGTGCCCCGCGCAGGCGCAGCGCGTCGTGCTGCGCGAAGCCGCCGCCGGCCACGCGCTGGTGCTCAAGCCGCTGTTCGGCTCGCAGGGCAAGGGGCTGCAGCTCGTGGGCCACGTGGACGGCCGCTTCGTTCCGTTGCCCTCGCTGGACGCCTACGGCGGCCTGGCCTACCTGCAACGGTACGTGCCGCCCGTGTCGGCGCCCGGCTTCGACTGGCGCGTGCTGGTCATCGGCGGCCGCGCCGCCGCCGCCATGCGCCGCGTGAGCAGCCACTGGGTGCACAACGTCGCCCAGGGCGCGCGCTGCGAGGCGGCCGAGCTCACGGCCGACCTCGCACGCCCCGCCGAGCGCGCCGCGCAGGCGCTTGGGCTGGACTACGCGGGCGTGGACCTCATTCCCACGCCGGACGGCCCACAGGTGCTCGAAGTCAACGGCGTGGCCGCCTGGCAGGGGCTGCAGCGCGTGACGCCGTTCGACATCGCGCAGGCCCTGGTGGACGACTTGCTGGACCGCAAGCTCGCGGCGGCGCGGGGGCGGCTCAGTGCCTGAGCCCGCCGTGAGGGCCCACGACGCAGGCGTCGCGGGCCTGGCCCGCGGCCGCGCCGCCTTCCTGGCCGCCTGCCGGCTGGACGTGGAGGTGGAAAAGCCGGGCAACGTCAGCCTCCACTCGCCCGGCCACGGCATGGTGGCCCGCCAGTTCCTGGACAGCGCCGAGGCCGCGCAGGCGGGCCTCTTCACGCCCGGCCTGGGCGTTGGGCCGCGCATCGAAGCCGCCATGCGCGCCACGCTGGCCGTGGCCGGCTGCAACACCAACCTGGGCATCGTGCTGCTGTGCGCGCCCATCGCGGCGGCGCTGGAGCGCTGTCCCCAGGCGCTCCAGGCGCGTGGGCCTCAAGCCCTGCGCGGGGCCGTGCAGGCCGTGCTCGACGCCTTGGACGTGGAGGACGCGGCGTGCGCCTTCCGCGCCATTGCCGCCACCAACCCCGGCGGCCTGGGGCGGTCCGGCGAGCAGGACGTGCGCGAGGCGCCCACCGTCGGCCTGCGGGAGGCCATGGCGCTGGCCGCGCACCGCGACAGCATCGCGCGCCAGTACGCCAGCGGCTATGCCGACCTCTTCGACGTGGGTCTGCCCGCGTTTCGCGCCGGCGCCACGCCGCAGGAGGGCCTGCTGCGTGCCTGGCTGGCCTTTCTCGCGCGCCGGGCCGATTCACACATTGTGCGAAAGCAGGGCGAGGCGGTGGCACAAACTGTCCTGAAGCAGGCGGAAGGGTTCCAGGCCCGCATGGAGGCGTCCGGCCCGGCGGCCTTGGACAAGGCGTTGCGGGAGTGGGACGAATCGCTCAAGTCCCGGGGCATCAACCCCGGCACCACGGCCGATCTGGCCGTGGCCACGGCGATGCTGGCGCTGCTGGCCCCGCGTGGCACGGAACGTGATTGAAAGCCGCAAGCGCCGCAGCCGCGGCGTGGCTCGCGAAACTCATACGGAGACTGACCCATGGCAAAGATCGACCGCATGCTCGTCGGCGAATCACTGGTTGGGGAGGGCAATGAAGTCGCCCACATCGATCTGATCATCGGCCCGCGCGGCAGCCCTGCCGAGACCGCCTTCGCCAACGCCCTGGTGAACAACAAGGAAGGTTTCACGTCGCTGCTGGCCGTGGTGGCGCCCAACCTGATGGCCAAGCCCGCCACCGTGATGTTCAACAAGGTCACCATCAAGGGTGCCAAGCAGGCCGTGCAGATGTTCGGCCCGGCCCAGCGCGGCGTGGCCATGGCCGTGGCCGACAGCGTGGAAGACGGCACCATCCCGGCCGATGAGGCCGACAACCTCTTCATCTGCGTCGGCGTGTTCATCCACTGGCAGGCCGAGGACGACAAGAAGATCCAGGACTACAACTACCAGGCCGTGCGCGAGTCCATCGCCCGCGCCGTGCGCAACGAACCCAGCGCGCAGGACGTGGTGTCCAAGAAGGGCACCGCCATGCACCCGTTCCAGGCCCAGGGCTGATTCCCCTTTCCCGGCCGCCGCCCCCGGACGGCGGCCGGGGGGCCTGCCCTCATAACGACAAGGCCCGCGGCGCTTGCACAAGCGCCGCGGGCTTTTTCAATGCGTGCCGTCAGTCGCGGTGTCCGCTTCCTACCCCGTCATGCCCGCGAAAGCGGGCATCCACGACAGCCGAGGTGTGGCCTTCGAACCGCTTTGCAGCAGGCCACCGTTTCCAGGCTGCCGGATCAGTGCCCGTGGATGCCCGCTTTCGCGGGCATGACGGGTCGGAGTGCGGTGAGCCTCTGCTGCCGGGAAGCCTTCACCCCTTCTGCGGCACCATCCCCTCCCCCATCAGCGACAGCACCCGCGCCGCCGGCCGTGAGCGCGCGGCCAGCGTCGGCGCATCGAAATCTCCCCGCCGCCGCTCGATCACGACGCCCACGGCCGCCAAATCCTCGAACTTGCGCGGCTTGGCCAGCCCGACGCGCACCCAGTGGGCGCCGAACTCGCACACCGTGATGCGCGCGATCTCCTCGGCCAGCGCCTCCAGCAACTGCACCTTGTGCTCGGCAAAGAGCCGGTGCAGCCGCTCGCGCAGCACGGCGTAGTCGATGGTGTCGCCGATGCGGTCGCTGTCGCACGCAGCTGCGCGCGGCAGCCCGGCGGCCAGGTCCACGCGCACGGGCTGCGGGTCGTGCAGCTCGGTGTGGTGGATGCCGATGACCGTCGCAATGGTCAGCCCCTCGATGAACACCAGGTCCAGCGCGGCACCCGTGGTGTCGCTTTGCGGCAGGGAAGACAGGGGCATGAGGGCGGACATCTGAAAAGCCTCCAGGCGGATTGCGGACGGCGCCGGCTCCGCAAGTTGTGCGCCAACGGCCTGTCCGGTGCGAGCGAACGGCGTGCCGGACACGATCGGTGACGCTTTCGGCCAAGAACGCTTCGCCTCCCTGCCGGTGTCACGTTCTGACGCAGTCAGACTCGCGACCGCGGGCAATTCCGGACAGCGCCACCCCCGGGCGTGCGGCCCACAATGCGCCCCGGAGTCACCGCCCTTCCCCCGAGGGCGGCCGCAGTTGGAGTACGACACATGACACAAGGCCTGCTTGCCGCGAGCGCCGCCGAACACGGCCAGCGCGTGCTGGGCGCGGTGCTGGGAGGACTGCGCACCGGGCTGCATGAACAGGTGGCGCAGTCCTGGACGCGTTGCCTCAACGAGTACCGGCTCGATCCGGACAGCGAACCCCATCCGCCCGTGCTCGACGGCCACGCCCTCGCGCTGCGCCGGCGCCGCCTCAGCGACGTCATAGAAGCCGCGCGGCTGGAGATGAGCACGCTCTACCAGCAGCTCGCCGACAACGAGACCGCTGTGGTGCTCACCGACGGCGAGGGCGTGATCCTGCACCTCGTCACCTCGCCGGAGTTCACCGCCGAGCTGGAGCCCGTGGGCTTCACCGTGGGCGCCATCTGGAACGAGGCCTGCGCCGGTACCAACGGCATGGGCACCTGCCTGGCCCTGGCCGAGCCCGTGTCCGTGCGCCGCGAGGACCATTTCTTCACCCGGCTCACCACCCTGACCTGCTCGGCCGTGCCCGTGCACGACCCGGAAGGCCGCATGGTGGCGGTGCTGGACGTCACCAGCCGCTCGGCGCTGCAGCAGCAGCACGTGCTGGTGCTGCTGGGCATGACGGCGCGCATGATCGAGAACCGCCTCATGGAGCAGCGCTTTCGCGACGCCCACCCGCTGCACTTCCACACCCGCCCCGAGCTGGTCCACACGCTGCACGAGGGGCGCCTGGCGCTGGATGCCGAAGGCGTCATACGCGCCGCCAACCGCAGCGCCCTCTTCCAGCTCGGCGTGGAGTCGCCGCAGGCCCTGTGCGGCCGCCGCCTGGAAGAGGTCTTTCAAGCCACGCTGGACGACCTGCTGGAGCGCAGCCGCGCCGCCAGCTTCCATCCCGTGCCGGTCTACCGCGTCAACGGCGCGCACCGCTTCTTTGCCGTGACGCGGCTGCCCGCGGCCGAGGCGCAGCCCGCGCGTGCGGCCACGGCCCAGGCGGCGCTGGCCGCACGCCCTGTGAAGCCGGCCGTGCCGGCGGCGCCTTCAGCGGCCACGGCCGGGCTGTCGGACGCGCAGCTCGTCCAGCAGCTGGCCACCGGCTCCCGCGTGCTGGCCCGCGGCACGCCGCTGCTGCTGCGCGGCGAAACCGGCGCCGGCAAGGAAGTGTTTGCGCGCGCCCTGCACGAGCGCAGCCCGCGCGCCACCGGCGCCTTCGTGGCCGTGAACTGCGCCAGCATCCCCGAGAGCCTCATCGAGTCCGAGCTGTTCGGCTACCGCGCCGGTGCCTTCACCGGCGCGCAGCGCACCGGGCGGCGCGGAAAGATCCTGCAGGCCGACGGCGGCACGCTGTTCCTGGACGAAATCGGCGACATGCCGCTGGAGCTGCAGGCGCGGCTGCTGCGCGTGCTCGACGAGCGCCGCGTCACGCCGCTGGGCACCGAGGACACCCACCCCGTCGATTTCCAGCTCGTCAGCGCCAGCCACCGCAACCTGCTGGAGCTGGTCGCCCAGGGGCGCTTCCGCGAAGACCTGTACTACCGCCTCGCCGGCATCGAGCTGCAGATTCCCGCGCTGCGCGAGCGCACCGACCGGCGCGAGCTCATACAGCGCATCCTGCAGGAGGAAAACGGCGCCCCGCTGGCGCTGCGCCCCGAGGCCGAGCAACTGCTCATGACCCACCGCTGGCCCGGCAACGTGCGCCAGCTCCGCCACGTGCTGCGCGCCGCCGTGGCTCTGGCCGACGGTGCGTCCGTGGGCCTGGAGCACCTGCCCTCGCTGCGCGCGTCGCTGCCCGCGCCGGGCGCGGCGGCGCCCGCCTTCTCGCCCCAGGCCGCCGCCGCGCCGGTCGCGCCCGTGTCCGTGCTGGCCGCGGGCATGGTTCCTGCGGAAACGCCCCCGCCCGCGGGGCTCAACCTGATCCAGTCGCACGAGCGGCAAGTGCTGCTGCAACTGCTGGAGCAGCACCGCTGGAACGTCAGCAACGTCGCAAAGGCGCTGGATGTCAGTCGAAACACCCTCTACCGCAAGCTCCACAAACTGCAGATCGCCGTCTCCCAGCGCGCCTGAGGGCGGCCAGGCCGCGCCCCGCTCGCGCTTCGCCTTTGCCGTCACGGGCTCCGGCCACTACCTCGAAGAGTCCATGGCCCTGGCCGCGCGGCTGCCGGCCGTGGACCTTTTCCTCTCCGCCGCCGCCGAGGAGGTGCTGCCCCAGTACGGCTTCACGCTGGACGCGCTCAAGGACCGCTTCAAGGTCTTTCGCGACAAGAGCGCCAGCTCGGTGCCCGTGGGCATGCTGTATTCGGACGTCTACCACACGGTGATCGTGGCACCGGCCACGAGCAACACGGTGGCCAAGTGCGCGCTGGGCCTCTCCGACACGCTGCCCACCAACATGTTCGCGCAGGCCGGCAAGCTGGGCATCCCGGGCATCGTCTTCGCCTGCGACACCGAGCCCACCGTCATCACCAAGGCGCCGCGCGAGTGGGTCACGCTGCACCCGCGCCGCATCGAGCTGGAAAACGTGGAGCGGCTGCGCGCCATCGACCACTGCCGCGTGGTGTGCTCGCCCGCCGAGCTCGAAGCCGCACTGTCACGCCGCCTGCAGGAGTTGTCCCTCGCATGGAACACATCGTCTTCCTGACGGGACGCCTGGCCCAGCCGTCGCTGGAGCGCGTGCTGGCCGGCATGGAGCCGCCCTTCACCTGGGAAGTGCGCGAGATCGGCCTGCAGGTCGCTGGCCTCATGACCGCCGACATGGTGCGCCGCCGCGTCGCGGCACCCGTCCTCACCCAGGCCGAAGGCGAGGAGTCCCGCCGCGCCGACCGCCTGCTGCTGCCCGGCCGCTGCCGCGGCGACGTCGCGGCGCTGCAGGCGCACTACGGCATCCCCGTGCAGCGCGGCCCCGAGGAGCTCAAGGACTTGCCCGCCTTCTTCAACCGGCAAAGCAAGCCCGTGGACCTCTCCAGCTACCGCGTGGCCATCTTTGCGGAGATCGTGGACGCGCCGCGGCTGGACGTGGCCGGCATCGTCGAGCGCGCCCGCGGCTACGCGGCCGACGGCGCCGACGTCATCGACCTCGGCGGCCTGCCCGCCACGCCCTTTCCGCACCTGGAAGACAGCATCCGCGCCCTGAAGGCCGAGGGGCTGAAGGTCAGCTTCGACTCGCTGGATGCGGCCGAGCTGCTGCGCGGCGGCCGTGCCGGCGCCGACTACCTGCTCAGCCTCAACATCGACACGCTGTGGATTGCCGACGAGGTGCCCAGCACGCCGGTGCTCATCCCGAAAACGCCGCAGGACGAAGAGTCCCTGGCCCAGGCCATAGAGGCGATGCAGCGCAAGGGCCGCAAGTTCCTGGCCGACGCCATCCTCGATCCGCTGCCCTTCGGCTTCACCCGCTCCGTGTGCCGCTACCAGCGGCTGCGCGACCGGTTCCCCGACGTCGACATCCTCGTTGGCGTGGGCAACGTCACCGAGCTGACCGAGGCCGACACCAGCGGCATGAACGCGCTGCTGCTGGGCATGTGCGAGGAGCTGCAGGCCAGCGCGATATTGACCACCCAGGTCAGCGCCCACGCCCGCCGCGCCGTGCGCGAGGCCGACGTGGCCCGCCGCCTCATGCACGCCGCCCACGGCAGCCAGAGCCTGGCCAAGGGCTTTACCGATGAGTTGCTCACGGTGCACGCCAAAAGGCCCTATCCGGACACGCCGCAGGAGATCGCGCAGAACGCGGCCGGCGTGCGCGACCCCAACTTCCGCGTGCAGGTCGCCGCCGACGGGCTGCACGTCTACAACCGCGACGGCCACCGCCTGGCGCAGGACGCCTTCGCGCTGTGGCCGCAGCTCCACCTGGACAACGACGCCGCGCACGCCTTCTACATGGGCGTGGAGCTGGCCCGCGCCGAGATCGCATGGCGGCTGGGCAAGCGCTACGTGCAGGACCAGCCGCTGGACTGGGGTTGCGCCGTGGAGCGCCCACGGGGGGCCCTGGACGCCTGGTGCGCCCCCGGCCCAACGCTGCGCAAGAAGGACGACCCCGCATGAACGACCAGATTTTCGAAACCGTGGTGAGCACGGTGTCGCCTGCCGGTAAACCCCACCTCGCCCCTCTGGGCGTGCGTTACCGCGGCGACGAGGTGGTGCTCATGCCCTTCAAGCCGTCCACGACGCTGGACAACATCCTGGCCACCGGCCACGCCGTGCTCAACGTGGTGGTGGACACGCGCGTGTTCGCCGGCTGCGTCACCGGGCGGCGCGACTGGCCGCTGCGGCCCGCCGGGCGCATCCCGGGCCTGCGGCTGGAGGCGGCGCTGTCGCACCTGGAGCTGCGCCTGCTGGCGCCGCAGGACGATCCGCAGCGCCCCGTGCTGCGCATGGCGCGCGTGCACGCCGAGCGTCATGGCGAATTCGCCGGCTTCAACCGGGCCCAGGCCGCCGTGGTGGAAGGCGCCGTGCTGGTGAGCCGGCTGCACCTGCTGCCGCGCGAAAAGATAGAGAGCGAGATGCGCTACCTGCAGATCGCCATAGACAAGACCGCCGGTCCCGCCGAGCACGAGGCCTGGCAGTGGCTGTGCGAGGCCGTGGCCCGCCACCAGGCACGGGAGGCGGCGTGACGGCGCGGCTGGAGCCGGGGCCGGTGCAGTCGGCCAACCCGCGGGCGGCTGAACCGGCCGCCACGGCCTTCGAGCGGCTGCGCGGCGGTGGCGCGGGCCGCTTACGCATGCTCGCCAGCGTGCGCGACCTGCACGAGGCGCGGCTGGTGGCCGAGGCCGGCGTGGACGTCATAGACCTCAAGGAGCCTGCGGCCGGCGCGCTGGGGGCCGTGCCGCTGCACGTGGTGCACGAGGTCGTGGTGGCGCTGCGCGCGGCCGGCCATGCGCAGCCCGTGACCGCCACCGTCGGCGACTGGCCCGTGCACGCGCGTGACGCCGTGCTGGAGCGCGTGCGCGCCACCGCCGCCTGCGGCGTGGACGTGGTCAAGGTCGGCGTGGAGCGCGCCGACGGCGCCGCCGCGCTGCTGGCCGCGCTGGCCGGCGCGCCTGCGCCCGTGGTGCCCGTGTTCTTCGCCGACCAGGGCCTGGACGAGGCGCTGCTGGCCTTGGCGTGCTGGCTGCCCTTCCCCGGCGTGATGCTGGACACGGCCGGCAAGGCCGACGGCAGCCTGCTGGAGTGCCTGGACGCGCCTTCGGTGCGCCACTTCATCACCCGCGTGCAAGGCGCGGGCAAGCTCGCGGGCATCGCGGGCTCCCTGCGCGCCTCCCAGGCCGCGCTGCTGCGCGAGCTGGCGCCGGACCTGGCCGGCTTCCGCGGCGCGCTGTGCGAAGGGGGCCGCGCCGCCGGCCTGTCGCCGCAGCGTCTGCAAGCGCTGGCAACAGAAATAAATAATTGAGTCACCGAGATAAGTTGTGTCGGCTTGGTGGCCGCAAATTGACGCGGCCCCAATAAACCCCCGAAGCGAATACGGGTCAGCCCGATGCACGTTGGACGGAACTTGGTGAATTACTCACTGTGATTCACCATGATTTCGCCGTGCCATGTATCCTGCAGCGACGGCAACCTGATCACAATCATGCGATGCTGGCGCGCGTGTGATCATGTGCGCGGGTTTCGCAGCCTTTCCGGCGTACTCGATGTTTTTGCTGGGGACTTCCATGAAGAGGCCGCTCAACGTTTGTTTTCTGCAATTCCTGGCTGCGGCCATTCCCCTGGCGCTGATACAGGCGTACCGCGCCGATGCGAGACCGATGGAGGTGCTGAGCCGCCCCGTGCCGGCCGAGCGCATCCATTGGATGCCTGAGCGCCTGTCCAGCGAGCCGGCAGCCATGCTGCACGTGGTGAGGCAATCCCATTGGAAAGGCTGGGCCCAGCCCATCACGCTGCTCATCGACGGCAAGCCCGCGGCCAGCATCAAGGATGGTGAGAACGTGATGCTGCACGTTCCCCCGGGAAAATATGTGCTTGGCCTGAGATATTCAGGCCAAGATCCTTTGAGCCCCAAGCCTGCAGCGGAACCGCGCAGCGCGGCATATTATGAAACGGTCCAGCAACTGAGCGGCGGAAAATCCCATGATTTCCGCATCGTCTCGGATGCGCGCTGGAATTGGCAGTTGGACCAAAAATAAGAATTCGAGTGTGGCCTTTGGGCCACGCAAAAATTCACGCTTCCGTGGAAGGCCCCACCGGCGGTGGCGGCTGAAGGCCCTTGGCACGGCCCAGGGCGTGCAGTTCGTGGCCCAGGTTGGTGACCGCGGACTGGATCAGCGTATAGCAGCTGCGCAGGTATTCCACCCCCATGCGGTGCGGATCGTGTATATGCAGCCGCTGCGGGCATGACCAGTATCCCAGCAGGGCAATCTGGTGAGGC
This sequence comes from Azohydromonas lata, assembly GCF_034427735.1. Classification (NCBI taxonomy): domain Bacteria; kingdom Pseudomonadati; phylum Pseudomonadota; class Betaproteobacteria; order Burkholderiales; family Sphaerotilaceae; genus Azohydromonas; species Azohydromonas lata. The sequence continues at coordinate 44,717 of NZ_JAXOJX010000027.1, read as the reverse complement.
GGGAAACCCTGGCGCGTCAGTTCGTAGGCATGGCGCAGTTCCATGACCAGATACAGGTCACCCCGCTTGGGACGGAAATTGAGCAAATCCGTGCTGCGGTGCTCATTGAATTCATACCCCATTTCCTCGGCCACACGTATGGCCAGCGGCAAAGGGGGCTGGCCTGAAACGGTATTCAATCCAAAGGATGCGGTATTGAGGCCCGCGCGCTGGCTGACCACGTGCGCAAACGCGCTGCGCTTCAAATTGGCCATGCAAACGAAAACCAGCCTGTCCACCCGTGAGAGATCCGGCCGTGTGAATTTGACCGCCGTGCCCAGGAGGTAATCGAAATTGGTGAGCAACAGCCGCATCAAACCCCGCCGGCCCGCGTAGTTGCGCTGAACCATGTTCTTCAGGCGCCGTAGGAGGCCGGTGCTGCCGCGGTGATCGTTGTCGGGTGCTTGCTGCATGAGGACTGCGTTTGGGAGGCGGTGGAGGCGGCCGGGGGCTTGGACGGTTCAGGGGTGGCCTGGTGTGCGGTGGCTGCGCTGGCGGGCACCGTCGGCGCGCGGCCGGCCGGCTCTGTCGCCTCCGCCTCGGTTTTCACCCCATAGAAGGAAACGAGGCAACTTGCACGGCAGGTGCCGCAACTTGAGCCGGGATATGACCTTTGGAAAGGTTTTTGATAGCTATTCATGCCCAGGTCTGTGCACCTTCAACGCGGCATGAGCGAGAAGCACAGGCGTCACCATTTTAACTCATGTGCTGCAAGGTATTTGATAGGAGTTTGTGTCAGACACATTCAATGTGCGCCCGGGGAGTTTTGGGCTGAAACGGCCATATCCACAGGCTGCACAGTCCAGCGTGTTCCATCACAAAATGCTTGCAAATTCATTTTAGGTTTCTGTGCTGATCTTTGAATATGGCGAATCTTTCGCAAGGGCACGCCCTGCGCACCGCGGCCACAAGCCGTGGCAAATGGCGCTCATCTCAGGGGGCGAAACAGGCATTGCCTGAGGTGTGGGAAATTAATGCCGCACTTGAATTGAATATAATTGATAATTGAATCAAAGGCTTGTTGTTTGTTGGATTGAGTGACGGATAAATGTATTTTGGGTTGTTTTAAAGTGGTGCATTTTGTCATTCACGGCCTCTTTGTTTGATTTTAAATATTTATAATTACCACTGCGAAGAAGTATTCCGCGAAGATTCTAAAAATCATCTGCCGCATCCAAGGTCGATCGATTGATTTAATGTTTTGTGTTGAGAAACATTGGAAATATTTTAACAGTGTCAAATGAAATGAATATTTCAATCTCATGTGTGAGATGAGTTTCGGCAAAAATTAATTTTTTGAATCAAGAGAGCACTTGCCGAAGTGTTTGTCAAGATTTACTTGGCTGCACATATTTGTATGTACGTTAATATGTTTTCTTTGGTAATTGTTATATTTTGGCAATCAACTCTCTTAAGCTTGGGTTGCGCTTCTTTGGGAAAATTTAATAATTCTATATTAAATTGCGTTATATTTTATTTTGTGCGTCGCCCAGCATGTCGGCAAGTGTTGTCGGCTGTGTTGGGTTGGTGCACTAAATTGTGGGCCGCATAATGCTATTCATTGTTGATGCTGCATGCCTGTGCCGCTTGGGCGGTTTTTATGCTTGAGTAAATAAATATGGCGAGTCGAGCGATGTTTCTCGTGTCGTCTGCGGATGGCATCAGCCAAATGCCACGCATCAGGCCGGTTAAATTTCAATTCCATGCCTGAGTGAAGCTCTGGTCATGGAATGTGGCGTGCCGGCGGTGCATCTGGAAATTGAAAATATTTCAGGGGAAATGGCAAAAGCAAAAGCAAAGGCAAAGGTGCGCGGCATGGGCCGCGCCGCCTTCACGCCGCCGCCGCCGCGGTGGCGCCCGTGCGCGCCTGCGCCGTGCCCGCGGGGGCGGCCGTGTCTTGGATTTCAAAGGCTTCGAGCTTGCCCTTGAGCACCCGCACGGCCAGCCGCGTGGGCTTGTCCACCGAGGTCACCTGTTGCGCTGCGGCGGCGGCCAGCTTCTCCAGGCTCTCGCGGATTTCGTCGAGCTGCTGCCGCGTGTTCTCGAAGGCGTTCTGCGCGTACACCGTCATGCCCGCCTTGCGGTGGGCCAGGGTCTTGTCGTCGGAAAGCGACTCGTCCAGGGCGTCGATCTGGGTCGTGAGCGCCTTCACCACCGGCTCGTAGGCCGTGCCCAGCTCGGGAGCCTGCGTCGCCTCGGCCAGGGCCTGGCGCCGCGCGGCGTTGGCCTCGCGGTCCTGCGGGAACAGGTTCAGGAACTGCCAGCACACCAGCCGCACCTTCAGGGTCAGCACGTACTGCTTGCGCGTGGCGTCGAGGTTGCGCACGTGGTCGGAGAGCAGCTTGAAGAACTCGTCCGGGTCGAACTCGCCCTCGCAATGCAGGCCCTTGGTGCCGCGGTGCAGCTTGCGGTGCTGCGCCTGCAGGTCGCGCTGCACCTCGGCCAGGCCGTGGTCCAGTTGTTCCACGTCGGACACCAGCACCGGCGAGAGGTTGCCGCGCTGCACGGCCTGCAGCACGTCGTCGCGCAGGTGCTTCACGGCCTCGCCAATGACGGCCTTGCGCTCGGCCGCGTGGGTGCCGCGCACCTCGGCCAGGCCCTTGAGCGTCTCGGCCAGGGTTTCGGCGATGCCCTCCACCGACAGCCGCGCGGCCACGGCTACCGTCGTGGCGGCAATGGCGCTGCACGACAGCGGCGCCAGCGCGGGCACGCCCTTGAGCCGCGCCACGTCCACCACCTTGCCGGTGGCGCCCTTGACCATGGCCACCAGCGCCTCGTTGCCGCGGCTGGCCGCCACCGGGCCGTTGAGCAGCACTTCCATGGTCTGGCCACTGAGCCGCGCGTGCGGCAGCACGGCCGGCACCGCCTGCAGCAGCGCGGCGATGGCGCCCAACTTGGCTTCGGCCCCCGCCATGGGCGACTTGGGCAACTTGGCCAGCCTCTGCGGGTCCAGCTTCTTCACGCCCAACAGCACCTTGCCGTCGGCGCTGCAGTAGTAGAGCTGCAGCGGCTGCACGTCGTCCAGCGCCAGGTCGGCCGCCGGGCGGGCCGGCGCCGCCCCTTCGCCCTGCGCGCCGCCGCCGTCGGCCAGCCGCGCTTCCAGTTGCGCCACGCGCTGCTGCAGGCGCTGCGTGCGGCGGGTGTTGCTCCACAAGGCCAGCCCAATCAGGGCGGTCGAGGCGGAAAGGAAATAGTCGGCAAGGTCCATGGTCAGCGGTGCAAGAAGGCCACGTGTGCGTGTCATGAGCGGCTGGTGCAGGCGATTTCCAACCTGGACAGCAAGGTAGCTGCAAGGTGAAAGCAGCCGGGCACGATTGTCCGCAGCCTAATGCCGCTGTGACAAGCTGTATCGACCTCGGGCAGCAAATTTCTGCCTTCCCGGCTGTTTTTTCAGGCCCGACCCGGCCGCGCGGGCGCATGAAGCCCCACCAAGGAACGCAAAAGGGCGAGGAAAGCCCTGCGGAAGTCAGGCCGGCGCGTGGCGGCAGCCGCCGGTGAGCGCGGCGGCCACGTCGTCCAGCGCCGCCTTGTGCACCACGTCCACGGCGCAGCCGGCGCCGGCGGCCATGGCGGCAAAGCGGGCGTCGAGCACGCCGGCCCGCACCAGGGCGGGCAGATCCAGCGCCGGGTCCACGACGCAGCTCTTGACCACCACCAGCCGCTCGGCGTTGAGCCGCATGGACAGCCACAGCGCCAGGCTGTCGGAGGTGACGTCCCAACCCGTGAGCTCGTCGGCGTGCTCCTTGAGCAGCTCCATGGGCATCCACAGCGCGGTCTTGCCCGCGCGCAGCGCGCGGCGGATGTCGGCGTCGCGCACCGCGGGCTGCAGCGCGCCGTGCTGCGAGCGCAGCAGCAGCGCCGTCTGCGCCATGCCCAGGATGGCCATGTTGTGGGCCGTCAGCTCGTCGAAGCCCCAGGCCGACTGCGCCGCGCGCACCTGGTCCACGAAGGGCCCGCCGCCCGGGACGATCACCGCCCGCCCCCGTCCCAGCGTGCCCAGCAGCGCCAGCCAGCGCCCAAGCAGCGCCGGGTCGCTTTGCAGGCTGCCGCCGAGCTTGAACACCCACATGCTCAGCGCGCTCCCCGCTCCAGCAGCAGCGCCACGGCCAGCGCCGGCGCGCACACCTGCGCCAGCCGCGCCACGCCTGGCAGGGCCTGCGGCGCCAGCCGGGCCACTTGCGAGGCGAAGAAGAGGCAGGGCCGCCCCCGCGCGGCGGCCAGCTTTTCCGCCAGGAAGGCGCCGCAGCCCGCGGCCACCAGCGGCGCACCGCGGGGCAGCGCGGCCGCGGCGATCACGCGGTCCAGGTTGCGGCCGATCTCGTTGAGCTGCTCGGCGCGCCAGGCGCGGGCGAAGTCCAGCCAGTCGGCGTCGACGGCCTCCGCGGCGTCGCGGCCCACCATGCGCGCCAGGCGGCGGCGGGTGGCCGGCGCGTCCTTGGCGCCGTGGTCGGCGGCGGGGTGCTGGTCGTGCGCGGCGTCCAGCTCGCCCAGGAGCCGGTAGACGTCGGCCGTGGTCGCGAAAAGCTCGTTCATGACGTTGTGCGGCCGGCCCTGGAAGTCGATATGCCGCGCCAGCGCGCACAGCGGCGTGCGCACCACGCCCTGGTAGACCAGCTCGCCGCTCATGAGGCGCTGCGCGTCGCTGCGGCCCAGCGCGGCCGGGCGCCCGTCGCGCAAGGGGATCAGGTCCGTGGTCGTGCTGCCGATGTCCACCAGCAGGCCGCGGCCCGCGCGGCGCGCGGCCAGCTCGGCCGTGGCCAGCCAGTTGGCCGAGGCGATGGCTTCCCATTGCGCCGCCACGTCGGCCAGGGCGACGAAGCCGTGCTCGCCCGCCCAGAAATCCAGCCCAATGCCCGGCTGCAGCGCCATGCGTTCGGCGATGCGGCGCACGCCGTCGGCGCGGTCCGCGAAGAAATCGGCCATCTCGCCCGTCATGGTCACGGCGTGGCGGGCGCGCTGCATGTGCGGCCAGCGCGCGCGGGCCTGGGCCAGCACGCCGTCCAGCCTGTCCAGGCCCTCCCACAGCGGGCAGGGCCACTGCACGGCGTCCACCAGCTCCCCGTTGACCACGCGGCAGGCCTTCACGTGGGCGCCGCCGATGTCCCACCCCAGGGTGCCCGCCGCTTCAGGCCGCATACCGCATCTCCGCATCGGTGAAGCCGGCGAGGGCTTCCAGCGCCAGCCGCCGCCCAAGCCGCTGCGACAGCCCGGCGAAGGCGGTGGTCAGCCGCGGGTTGATCTCTATGAGCACGGGGCCGCGCTGTGCATGCCACACGAGGTCCAGCCCAACGCAGCCGCGCAGCCCGGGCAGGGCCTGCGCCGCGTCCTGCGCCAGGCGGCGCAGCGCGGGGGCGCGCGGGTCGTCCAGCGCGACGGCGCCCTGGCGCACGCCCCGGAAATGCAGCGCGCCGTCGTCGGCGCCCACGGCGATGTGCTGGGCGTTGATGCTCAGCAGCTCCGCCCCGGCGGCGCCGCACAGCAGCGACAGGCTCAGTGCCTGGCCCTCCACCCAGGGCTCCAGCGTGGCGGCCTGCTGCTGGCGCAGGCGCTGGCGCAGGTCGGCCTTGGCCTGCTCCAGCGTCCCATGCACCCGGGTGTGCAGCCCGCCCGCCCCGTCGTCGGGCTTGACCACCCAGCGCGAGGCCTGGCCCGCGCCCATGAAGCGCAGCGGCGTGGCGATGCCGTGGCGGTCCAGGTGCTCCAGCGTGGCGAGCTTGCTGCCGGCCACGCGCAGCGCCACGCTGTCGCAGCCCACCCAGCGGCGCGAGCCCACGAGCTTGCGCATGCAGGCCAGCAGCCCGGCGGTTTCGGGGGCGACCACCCAGCACAGGTCGTGCGCGGCGGCCTGGCGGCAGACGAAGTCGTGCGGCGACTCCCCCTCGCGCGGCCGCACCCACTGCAGGTTGGGCGCGCGCACGCTCTCGGCCGTGGTGGTTGCGGCGCTCAATCGGATGTCGGGGGCACCGGCGAGGTCGGCCACCAGCGCGTCGCGCATGGCGATGCCCTGCTCCAGCAGCTCCTCGTCGTCGCCGTCCTCGCCGCCGGTCAGGCCGCCGCCGCTGAGATACTCGTAAACGAACACACGCTGGGTAGGCATGGATTCATTTCTCCTCGTTCCCGTCATCGATCTGCTGGCCGGCCAGGTGGTGCGCGCCGTGCGCGGCCAGCGCAGCCACTACCAGCCCATGCAGTCCGCCCTGTGCGCCGGCAGCGCACCGCTGCCGCTGGCGCGCGCGCTGCTCGCACGCTGCGCGTCCGGCACGCTGTACGTCGCCGACCTGGACGCCATCCTGGGCCGCCCCGCGCAGGCCGCGCTGCTGCGCGAGCTGCTGGCCGGCTTGCCCGCCGTGACGCTGTGGCTGGACGCGGGTTTCAAAGATGCCGCCGCCGCCCACGCGACGCTGGCGGCGCTGGGCGAGGCCGCGCATCGCGTGCGCCCCGTCTTCGGCACCGAGTCGTTCAACGGCACCGCGGCCTTCGAAGACTGCTTCGGCGAGCCGGGCGGCGCGGTGGCTGAAGACGCCGCCAAGCCCGTGTTGGACGCGCTGCTGTCGCTGGACCAGCGCAGCGCCGCGCCCCTGGACCCGGCCGGCGCCTGGGCGCGGGCCGGGCGCTGGCCGCGCGACCTGATCGTCATGACGTTGGACCGCGTGGGGGCGGATGCGGGGCCGGACCTGGCGACGCTGGCCGCCATACGCGAGCGCGCGCCGCGGGCCCGCCTCTTCGGCGCCGGGGGCATTCGCTCCCAGGCCGACCTGGACACCGCCCGCGCTGCCGGCGCCGCCGGCTGGCTCGTGGCCAGCGCGCTGCACGACGGCAAGCTCGGCGCGCCCTGACCAGCGGCCGGGCGGGCGCGGCAGGGTGCGGTGGGGGGCTTGGGCGGGGAGCATGGCGGGGGTTAAACACGATCTGTGCCATGGGGGGTGGCGTCCACGCCATGGCGCGCACGCATGGCCTTTGACAGGGGCGAAGAGCTGGCCGGCTTCCGCTTTCCGTCAGCCAAGGCCGCTCGCCCTCTACGCCGTCATGCCCGCGAAAGCGGGCATCCACGCCTGCTGTTGCGTAGGCTCGCCAACGTCAGCCTTGGGCGGTGCCGTTCGGAGGCCGCACCCCGGCGCTCGTGGATGCCCGCTTTCGCGGGCATGACGGTGTAGTCAGCGCTGCGCATTGGCTGGCGGGCTGCCGTCCGCCAAGCGCAGCGTGCGGGCCACGACGGGCTTGCCGTGTCCGTTCGGCCTGTTGACGCGGCGATGGCGCCCAAGGCCTCTTCCACCCCCTCCCAACGCCACACAGTGTTTCACCCCCGCAGCACAGTGGGACAGTCCCGGCGCAGCACCCTGCCCCGGTTGCCCCACCAAATCCCTGCCGCACGGCGCCGCCTGCGCGTGGCATGCCCCTTGCGGACCGGGCCGCCATGGATCAAGCCGTCCCCGACGCCGGCACGCCCCCGGCCGACGCACCTCCCTGGACCTGCCCTTTCTGCTCGCTGCTGTGCGACGGCTTCGGCGTGTTGCCGCAAGCCGACAACAGCCTGCAACTCACCGGCAGCGACTGCCCGCGCGCGCGCCGCGGCCTTTCGGGCTTCGCCGCGCAGCCCGGCTCAACGCCCGCGCCGCTGGTCAACGGCGCCCAAGCCACGCTGGCCCAGGCCGTCAGTGCCGCGGCCCAACTGCTGCGCCGCAGCCGGCTGCCGCTGTTCGGGGGCCTGGCCACCGACGTGGCCGGCGCCCGCGCGCTCTACCGCCTGGCCGAGCGCAGCGGCGCCGTCACCGACCACCTGCACGGCAGCGCCCTCTTCAACGCCACGCGCGCGCTGCAGGACCGCGGCGGCTTCACGGCCACGCTGGCCGAGGTCCGCAACCGCGCCGACCTGCTCATCTGCCTGACCCGGCCGAGCGACAACTTCCCCGAGTTCTTCCGCCGCTGCGGCGTGGGCGACACCTCCCTCGTGGCCCAGCGCCGCCTGGTTTACCTGGGCCTGGAGCCGGACGCGCCCTCGCAGAGCGGCGTGGCGGTGGACGCGCTGCCGCTGCAGGGGGGCGACCTGTTCACCACCCTGTCCGTGCTGCAGGCCCTGTGCGCCAGCCGCCCGCTGCCGCAGGCCGACCCCGCGCTCAAGGCCCTGGCCGAGGCGCTGGCCGCCGCGCAGTACGCGGTGCTGGTGTGGGAGCCCGCCCGCCTGGGCGAGCACGGCGCGCTGGCGGCCGAAGCCGTTCACCAGATCGTCAACGCGCTCAACCACGCCACGCGCGCCGCCTCGCTCCCGTTGGGCGGCAACGAGGGCGGCGGCACGGTGCAGCAGGTGTTCTCCTGGCTGTCGGGCCTGCCCACGCGCACCCACGCCTCGGCGCTGGGCCTGGAGCACGACCCGCTGCGCCACGACGCGCGGCGGCTGCTGGCCGACAAGGCCGTGGACGCGCTGCTGTGGGTCAACGCCTTCCACCCCGAGCCGCCGCCCGCGGCCGGCGTGCCGCTGGTGCTGCTGGCGCATCCGGACACGCCGCCGCCTGCTGGTGGCGAGCCCAGCGTCTTCATTCCCGTGGCCACGCCCGGCTTGGGCCGCTCCGGCCACCTCTTCCGTACCGACGGCACGGTGCTTATGCCGCTGCGCGCCCTGCGCCCCGACGGCCTGCCCGGCGTGGACCAGGTGGTGGCGGCCCTGGTCGCCGAGCTCGAAAAGGCCCAGAACGCATGACTGACTTCGTCCTGAAGAACGGCCACGTCATGGACCCGGCCTCGGGCCTGGACGTGGTGATGGACCTGCACGTGCGCGACGGCCGCATCGCCGCCACCGACGCCGGCGCGCCGCCCTCGCAAAGCTTCGACGCCGCGGGCTGCGTGGTCATGGCCGGCGGCATAGACCTGCACACCCACATCGGCGGCGGCAAGGTCAACCTCGCGCGCATGCTGCTGCCGGAGGACCACCGCCGCGGCCGCGACCCGCTGCCGCGGCCCGTCAACCCGCTGGAATTCGATTCCTGCGGCACCTGCGCGCCGGGCACGCTGTCCACCGGCTACCGCTACGTGGAGATGGGCTACACGGCCGCCTTCGAGCCGGCCATGGTGCTGAGCAACGCGCGCCACGCGCACATGGAGATGGGCGACGTGCCCATCCTCGACCACGGCGCCTACGTAATGCTGGGCAACGAGGAGCTGTTCCTGCAGATGCTGGCCGAAGGCCAGCCCTTCGAGCGGCTGCGCGACTACGTCGGCTGGGCCATAGACGCCAGCAAGGCCATGGGCGTGAAGGTGGTCAACCCGGGCGGCATCTCGGCCTTCAAGTTCAACCAGCGCCGGCTGGACGTGGACGGCACGCACACGCACTGGGGCATCACGCCGCGCCAGGTCGTCACCACGCTGGCGCGCGCCGTGCACGAGCTGGGCCTGGCGCACCCGCTGCACATCCACGCCAGCAACCTGGGTGCGGCCGGCAACATCGCCTCCACCATCGCCACGATTGACGCGCTGGAGGGCCTGCCCGGCCACCTCACGCACGTGCAGTTCCACAGCTACGGCAAGGAGGGGCCCTACAAGTTCTCGTCGGCGGCCCACGAGCTGGCGGAGGTGGTCAACGCCCACTCCAACGTCTCCATAGACGTCGGCCAGGTGATCTTCGGCCAGACCGTCACGGCGTCGGGCGACACCATGTCGCAGCTCGCCACCGCGGCGCTGGCGCACCCGCGCAAGTGGACCGGCGCGGACATCGAGTGCGTGGGCGGCTGCGGCGTGGTGCCCTTCAAGTACCGCGAGCAGAGCTACGTCAACGCGCTGCAGTGGTGCATCGGCCTGGAGCTGTTCCTGCTGATCAAGGACCCGTGGCGCGTGGTGCTCACCACCGACCATCCCAACGGCGGCCCGTTCACGAGCTACCCGCACCTGATACGGCTGCTCATGGACAAGAGCTTCAGAGACGAGCAGCTCTCGAAACTGCACCCGGAGGTGGCGGCGCAGTCGGCGCTGAAGGACCTGACGCGCGAGTACACGCTGCAGGAGATCGCCATCATCACCCGCGCCGGCCCGGCGCGGCTGCTGGGCCTGAAGGACCGCGGGCGGCTGGCGCCCGGCTCGGCAGCCGATATCGCCGTGTACCGGCGGCAACTCGACGCGCAGGCCATGTTCACCACGCCGGAGCTGGTGTTCAAGGACGGCACGCTGGTGGCGCAGGCCGGGCGCATCACCGCCGTGCCCACGGGCGGCACGCACTTCGTGACGCCGGAGTACGACCGCGGCATCACGCGGCTGCTGCGCAATTGGGCCGAGCGCCACGGCAGCATCCACCCCGACCACGCCGGCATAGGCCGCGACGAGCTCTGCGCCTGCTGCAACGGCGGCCGGCTGCTGCCCGCGGCCTGCTTCACCAACGCCGAGGAGGCCGGCGCATGACGACCTCCACGACCGCAGCGCCCGTGCTGCTCAACGGCGTGCTGGTGGACGACGGTTTCGCGGAAGCCTTCCCCATGAAGGGCACGCGCCTCTTGATCACGGCGCACAACCTGGCGTGGGCCCGCCACGCCGCGGTGGCCGCCACGGGCTTTGCCACTTCCGTCATCGCCTGCGGCTGCGAGGCGGCCATCGAGCGCGAGCTGGCGCCTGAAGAAGCGCCGGACGGCCGCGCGGGCGTGTCGGTGCTGATCTTCTCCATGTCGGGCAAGGAGCTGGCCAAGCAGGTCGAGCGCCGCGTCGGCCAGTGCGTGCTGACTTGCCCGACGACGGCGGTGTACGCCGGCATCGACGAGGGCGAGGCCATCGCGCTGGGCAAGAACCTGCGTTTCTTCGGCGACGGCTGGCAGGTGAGCAAGGTGATCGACGGCCGGCGCTACTGGCGCGTGCCGGTGATGGACGGCGAGTTCGTTGCCCAGGAAACCACGGCGGTGGTCAAGGGCGTGGGCGGCGGCAACTTGCTGCTGGTGGCGCGCGACGTGGACGCGGCGCTGGCCGCTGCCGAAACCGCCGTGGCGGCGATGCGGGCGGTGCCCAACGTCATCATGCCCTTCCCCGGCGGCGTGGTGCGCTCCGGCTCCAAGGTGGGCAGCAAGTACAAGACGCTGCCGGCCTCCACCAACGACGCCTTCTGCCCCTCGCTGGCCGGCCTCTCGCCGCGCAGCGACCTCGCACCCGGCCAGGACTGCGTGATGGAGATCGTCATCGACGGGCTGACCGAGGCCGACGTCGCCGCCGCCATGCGCGCGGGCCTGCACGCGGCCACGGCGCGGGGCGTGGACAGCGGCCTGCTGCGCATCACCGCTGGCAACTACGGCGGCAAGCTGGGACCCTTCCACTTCCACCTGCACAAGCTGCTGGAGGCGGCGGCATGACCTGGACTCTCACCCTCCTGCAGCCGCCGGCCTTGCGGCTGGACTTGCGCTCGCTCGTGCCCCAGGCGCTGGCCGGCATGGACGTGGCCGCGGTTGAAACGCTGCCGCTGTGGCAGGGCCGCCAGCCGCTGCCGCTGGCCGAGTTCTTCAAGGTGGTGCGCACGGACGACGGTGCCGGCGACAGCCTGGTGTTCGAGGGCGACCTCTCCCGTTGCGACCGCATCGGCTGGCAGATGGCCGCGGGCCGCATCGCCGTGCGCGGCTCTGTAGGCGACTTGCTCGGCACGGGCCTGAGCGGCGGCGAGATCACGGTGGCCGGCCATGCCGGCGAGCTGGCCGGCTGCGAGATGCAGGGCGGGCGCATCACCGTGCAGGGCAACGTGGGCGACTTTGCCGCAGCGCCGCTGCCCGGGAGCATGGAAGGCGTCAAGGGCGGCGTGCTGCTGGTGCAGGGCCGCGCCGGCGCGCGGCTGGCCGACCGCATGCGCCGCGGCCTGGTGCTGGTGCACGGCGGCGCGGGCGATTTCGCCGCCTCGCGCCTGGTGGCCGGCACCGTGGCCGTGGGCGGCGCTTTAGGCGCGCACGCCGGCTTCCAGATGCGCCGCGGCACGCTGCTGTGCGCGGGCGGCTGCGCGATCGAGGCGTCGCCCAACTTCATCGCCACGCGGCACGACGTGGGCGTGATCTGGCAACTGCTGGCGCGCTCGCTGGTGGCCTATGGCGGGGCCTTTGCCGGGCTGCCGTCGCGGCGCGTGCGCCGCCTGGCCGGCGACCTGGCCACGGGCGGGCGGGGGGAAATCCTGCTGCCCGGCTGACATGGCAACGACCACGCCTTGTAGGGGGGCCGCTTGCGGGCCTCCTACAGGCTGACGAACCACACCTGCTTCATCCCCACTCACAGGAAACAACACATGAGCAAAGACTTTCTCTTCCACGCCGGCGAGGCCACGGTGCTGGCCGCCGAGGGCCAGTTCACGGACGCGATGCCGGAGATCCTCATCGGCCGCACCGACGGCCCGGTGGGCCAGGCCTTCGCCAACATGATGGCCCAGAGCAAGGGCCACACGGCCATGTTCGCCATTCGCGCGTGCAACCAGCTCGTCCGCCCGGCCACCATGATGGTGCCCAAGGTCACGCTGCGCGACATGACCAACATCGAGCTCTTCGGCGGCGTGGTGCAGTCGGCCACGGCCGACGCGGTGGTGGACTGCCTCATCGAGGGCGTCATCCCCAAGGACATCGCCAACGAGCTTTGCATCATCTCCCTGGTCTGGATCGACCCGCGCTGCGCCACCCACGCCGAGCTGGACAAGAAGGACATGTACCGCACCAACTACGAGGCCACCAAGCTGGCCCTGCGCCGCGCGCTGGCCAACGAGCCCTCGGTGGATGAGCTCATCGCCAACCGCCACAAGATCAAGCACGACATGGACGACTGGAGCTGACGCAGCGCCGGCGACCAACGGTCCGCCCGTTGGCACGGAATGACTTGATGCCCGCGGCGTGGGCTTCATCCCGGGTCTGGGCAGCGCTGCCCGCAAGGCGCAAGACTGCGCCTTGCGGCGGCGTTGCACGGTGCGATGTCCGCACCCGGCCGGCCGCTTCAGGAGGGATGTCATGACGAAATGGCGAAAGTCCACTGCCGACACGGTGTACAGCCCCGAGGAGATAGACGCGCGGCTCAAGGAGGAGCTGCCCGCTTGGTATTACGAGGACGGCTGGATACGGCGCAAGTACAAAACCAGCGGCTGGAAGTCCACGCTCATGGTCGTCAACACCGTGGGCCATCTGGCCGAGGCGGCCTGGCACCACCCCGACCTCACGGTCTCCTACGCCTTCGTGATCGTCAAGCTTATGAACCACGCCGCCAAGGGCGTGACGGACAAGGACTTCGCACTGGCCCACAAGATCGAGGACGTGCTGATGTGGCAGCCTGGCCGCGACGAGGACTCGCCGCTGGACGGCACGCCCGATGACCCGCGCTTCAAGCACATCAAGTACGACTGACGCCATGGCCAAGCCTCAACGACTGGCGTTGTTCGATCTGGACCACACCCTCATCCCCTTCGACAGCGGGCGCGAGTGGCTGCAGTTCCTGGCCGACCGCTATGCCGTGCCCGAGGACGCCCCCAGGCGCTACCTCGACGCCTGCCGCCGCTACGTGGCCGGCCGCGTGGGCCTGGAGGCGCTGCACCGCGCCGTGGTCTGCCCGCCCGGCGCGCAGGCGCAGGCACTCTTTTCCACCTGGCGGCGCGACTTCGAGGCCGAGATGGCGCGCCGCGTGCCGCGCTCCACGCTGGCGTTGGTGCAGCGCCACCGCGACGCGGGCGATCTTTGCGCCATCGTCACCGCCACCTCGCGCCTGGTGGCCGAGCCCTTCGCCCGCGTCTTCGGCGTGGCGCAGCTGCTGGCCACCGAGCCGCACCGCGCCGGTGACGGCTCGCTCAGCGGCGACATCCAGGGTGAGCCCTGCCACCGCGAGCACAAGGTGGCGCACGTACGGCGCTGGCTGGCGGCGCAGGGGCTCGCGCTCCAGGATTTCGAGCGGAGCTGGTTCTATTCAGACGCCGCGGGCGACCTGCCGCTGCTGGAGGCCGTGACCGACCCCGTGGCCGTGCGGCCGGACGACAAGCTGCGCGCCGTGGCCCGCGAGCGCGACTGGCAAGTGCTGGGCATTGCGGATGTGGCGTTCTGAAGTCCGCGCCGCCCGCCGGATGCGCCGCCGCGCCGCGGCGCTGGGCGCGCTGCTGGCGCTGGCGCTGCAGGCCGCGCCCGGCGTGGCGGGCGGTGCCGGTGCGCTGGCCTACGTCACCAACCAGGGCAGCCACGACGTGAGCGTGGTGGACATCGCGCAGCGCCGCGTGGTGGCCACCGTGCCGGTGGGTCGCTCGCCCGCGGGCGTGGCGGTGGCCGGCGACCGTGTCTTCATCACCAACCCCGACAGCCGCGAGCTTGCCGTGATCGAGCAGGGCAGCGCGCGGCTGCTGGCCACGCGGCCCGCGGGCGAGCAGCCTTTGGGCATCGCCGCCGCGCCGGACGGCCGCCGCGTCTGGGTGGCGGACTGGCAGGGCCAGCGCCTGCTGGGCTTCGACACCCGCACGCTGGAGCGCGTGGCCGACATCGCGCTGGGCCGCACGCCCTGCGGCGTGGCCGTGTCGGCCGACGGCGCCACGGCTTACGTGGCCGAGCGCGACGACGACGTGGTGGCGGTGGTGGACCTGCGCGCCGGGCGCGTGGCGCAGCGCGTGGCCGTGGGCCGCCACCCCTACGCACTGCTGCTGGACGAGCCGCGCGCGCGCCTTCTGGCCCTCAACGTGCAGGGCGACGACATGAGCGTGGTGGACCTGCGCGCGCTGCGCGAGGTGCAGCGCGTGCCGCTGGGTCGCGCGCCCTACGGCGCGGCGCTGTCGGCCGACGGCGCGCGCCTCTACGTCACCAACCAGCACGAGGACACGGTGAGCGTGCTGGACGCGCAGACGCTCACGCAACTGCAGCGCCTGGAGGGCTTCGGCTCGCCGGAAGGGGTGGCGGTGCAGGGCGACGACTTGCTGGTCGTCAACTGGATGGACGACGACCTCTCGGTGCTGGATGCCGCCAGCGGCCAACTGCGCGCGCGCATCCCCACCGGCTCCAATCCCCGGGGCTTCGGCGCCTTCGTGGCGGCACCGCCCTGACGGGTGTTTCCCCAGCTTCCCAGAGCTTTCAAGCACAACGACAGGAGACGACCAACGTGCATCCCAAGCTGTTCAAGCGCCTGATGGCCTTTGGCCTGGCCGCCGCCTTTGCCGGCAGTGCCCTGGCCCACGGGCCGACCCGCCAGAAGGTGGTCGAGAAGATCAACATCGACGCCCCCGCCGCCAAGGTGTGGGACCAGATCAAGGCCTTCGATGGGCTGGCCAAGTGGCACCCGGCCGTGGCCGCCAGCCCGGCCGACAAGGGCAACGAGGTGGGCTCGGTGCGCACCATCGCCATCAAGGGCGGCGGCGAGATCGTCGAGACGCTGGAGGGCTACAGCGACGAGCAGCGCCGCTACACCTACCGCGCCAAGGACGGCGGCGCGCTGCCCGTGAGCAACTACACCTCCACCATCCAGGTCTCGCCGGACGGCGACGGCAAATCGGTGGTCGAGTGGCGCGGTGCCTTCTACCGTGCCTTTCCCGGCAACGATCCCCCGGCCGACAAGAACGACGAGGCGGCGGTGAAGGCCGTCACCGGCGTCTACCAGGGCGGCCTGGCCAACCTCAAGAAGATGGCCGAAGGCAAGTAAGCCTTCCCCCCGGCGGCCGGTGCCGGCCGCCGCACCACGGCCCCGCCGCTGCCGCCACGGCAGCGGTCCCGGGGACCGGAAGTCGCCGCGATGGACCGGCTGGAGTCGCAAGCATGTCCCTCACCCGTTTCCTGGCCGCTGCCGCCTTCTCTTGGCTCGCGGCCGGCTGCGCGCCGGTGGGCGGGCCGGACCCCAAAGCCGGCGCCCAGGCCGGCGTTCCAAGCGCCGCGCAGCCCATTGCCCCCGGCGTCTACCTCTTTCCCGGCCAGCACGCCGTGTGGGACGCCGCCCACGACCGCGTCGCCAACACCGGGTTCATCCTAGGCAGCCGCTGCGCCGCGGTGATCGACAGCGGCGGCAGCCCGCAGCATGGGCGCGACCTGCTGGCCGCGCTGCGCGCCGTGAGCCCGCTGCCGGTGTGCTGGCTCGTCAACACCCACGTGCATCCGGACCACGTCATGGGCAACGGCGCCTTTGCCACGGCCAACGGCGGGCGGCCGCCGCAGATCGTGGGCCACCTGAAGCTTGCGGCGGCGCTGGCCGCGCGCGGCCCCTACTACCTGCGCGCACTGCAGCGCGAGGGCGCCACGGACGTGCCTGAGCGCATCGCGCCGCCCACGCTGGCCGTGGCCGACCGCATGGAGCTGGACCTGGGCGGGCGCACGCTGCAGTTGCGCGCCTGGGCCACGGCCCACACCGACGACGATCTCACCGTGCTGGACGACGCCAGCGGCACGCTGTGGCTGGGCGACCTCGCCTTCGACGGCCACCTGCCCGTGCTCGACGGCCGGCTGTTGGGCTGGCAGCAGGTGCTGCAGGACCTGGCCAAGGACAGCGGCGTGCGCCGCGCCGTGCCCGGCCATGGCCGCGTGATGGAGCACTGGCCCGCGGATCTGCAGCCCACCGCCGCCTACCTCGCCGACCTGCGGCGCGAGGTGGAAGCCGCGCTGGGAAAAGGCCTGAGCCTGACCGAAACTCTGGAAGCCACCCGCCTGCCGGGACAATGGCAGTTGGCGCCGGACTTCCATCGCCGCAACCTGACCACCGCCTACGCCGAGCTGGAGTGGGCGCGCTGAACAGGCCGCGGCGGTGCCGTTCCCGCACCCGCACCCGCACCCGGGCCCGCTGCCAGGCACTTGCCTCGCCCAGCAGTTCAGCAGTTTTCCGAGGAGGTCGCCATGAAGCCGTCACTTCTTCACCGCCGCGAGGCGCTGGCCCTGTTGCTGGCCGCGCCGGCCGCCGCCCGCGCGCAACTGCGCACGGCCGAGGAGTCGGAGAACAACCCGCGCTGGCAGCAGCAGCGCGAGGCCCTGTTCGGCCGCCGTCCCATCGCCGAGGACGAGTCGCTCATTGCCCTGCAGGCGCCCGTGCGCGCGGAGGACGCGGCCGTCGTCCCCCTGGGCGTGCGCATGGGCTTTGCCCAGGGTGAACGCGGCTTGTCGGTGCGCCGCCTGGTGCTGGTCATAGACAACAACCCCTCGCCGCTGGCCGCGCAAGTGGAGTACGGCCCGGCCAGCGGCCGTGCCGATTTCGAGACCCGCGTGCGCATCGACGAGTACGGGTTCGTCCGCGCCGTGGCCGAGCTCTCCGACGGCCGCCTGGTCATGAGCAAGCGTTTCGTCAAAGCCTCCGGCGGCTGCTCCGCGCCCCCGGGCAAGGACGCCGAGGCTGCCCGCGCCGCGCTGGGGCGCATGCGGCTGGCGGTGCAGGAGGACGCGCCGCCGGGTCAGCCCCTGCGCGCGCAGCTCATGGTCAGCCATCCCAACGACTCCGGGCTGGTGATGGACCAGGTGACGCGCATGTACACCAAGGCCCAGTTCGTCCGGCACATCACCCTGGCCTACGCCGGCGCGCCCCTGCTCCAGGCCGAGGTGGACTTTTCGCTCAGCGAGAACCCGCACCTGCGCTTCTGGCTCAAGGCCGAGCCGCGCGGCGGCGAGCTCGTCGCCCGCGTGGACGACACCGAGGGCCGTCACTTCGAGCAAAAGCTGCAGCTCTCGGCCTGAGCCGCGGCGCGCGCATGCCATGCTGCCGGCCGTGCATGCATCGACTCCCCTGATCCCGCGCCGCCGCCTGGCACTGGCCGCGCTCGCCGCCCTGGCGGGCACCGCGGCCGCGCCGGCGCTGTCCGCCGCGATGGCGAATCCGCCGCCCGCCCGCTACGGCGCCGCCCAGGCCGTGGCGCCGGGCGTGTGGGTGCTGCCCGGCAGCCTGGAGGCGGCCGACGCCGGCAACCAGGACGCCGTGGGCAACCTGGGGGTGCTGGACACGCCCGCCGGTCCGGTCCTCGTCGAGACCGGCGGTTCCTCGCGCCTGGCGCGCTGGGCCATTGCCGAGGCGCGGCGCCTGACCGGACGCAAGCCGGTGCTGGCCGTCATCACGCAGGCGCGCCCGGAGTTCCTCATGGGCGGCGCCGCCTTTGCCGAGGCCGGCATTCCCGTACTGGCGCACTCGGCCACGGCCGAGCTCATGGCGCAGCGCTGCCACGAGTGCCTGCGCCGGCTGCGCGCCGACTTGGGCGAGGCCGTGATGCGCGGCACGCGGCTGGTGCTGCCCGGCCGCCGCGTGGAAGGCAGCCAAATACTGGAGCTGGGCGGGCGGCGCATCGCGCTGCTGCACCTGGCGGGCCACACCGCGGGCGACCTGGTGGTGCTGGACGAGCGCAGCGGCGTGGCCTTTGGCGGCGCGCTGGTGCCCGCGGGGCGGGTGCCTGAAATCGACCCCGGCCGCGAAGCCGCGCCCTGGCGCGAGGCGCTGCGCCGCCTGGCCGGCCAGCCGGGGCTGCGCACCCTGGTGCCGGGCTACGGCGCGCCGGGCGCGGCGCCGGCGCTCATCGCGTCCGTCGAGAGCTACCTGGAGGCGCTGGAGGCGCAGGTGCAGGCGCTGCTGGACGGCGGTGCCGACCTGCTGGAAGCCCAGCGCCGCGTGGAGCTGGCCGGCTGGCGCACGGCGGCACGCTACGAGGCCTTCCACAAGCGCAACGTGCAGCGCCAGTACCTGGCCGCCGAGCTGCGCTGGCTGGCCGCGCCTGAGGCCACGCCGCAGCGCTGACGGCCACGCCTTGCACCGCGGCGTGCGACGTTGCGCGCGCAGCGTTGCAAAAACGCCTAATGGATGTGGGCAGCAGGCAACGGATTACCCGAGTGTTCTTCTCGGTTGTGCCTGCACAGGCCGCGCGTGGCGGTTGAGGCCGGAACGGCCCGTTTTGGGTGCAAACCCGCATGCAATGGGCGCCGCCGGGGTGGTTGCACCCGCATGGGCCGTGTCCTGGGGTGGGGAGCAGCCCGCAGGCCGGCCGCGCGGCAGCCGCCGCGTTGCTACCGACCGCCACAACGCTGCAAGGTGAAGCAAAGGCGCCGTCGGCTAGATGGTGGAAACCCGAACCGGTGCCAAGTTTTGAGACGGACCACACTTGCGTTCGCCGAGAAACCAGCCGGTATCGCCCAGCGCGATGCGGCCTCTGGTGCCGGCACGGCCCGTCGGTTCGAGAGTCGTCCGCGCCCACGCATTCCATCTAAGGAGACCTGCACATGAAACTCAAGCACAGCCTGATCGCACTGGCCGCCCTGGCCGCCGTCTCGGCCGCCAACGCCCAGTCCAACGTCACCCTGTACGGCCGCGTGGACCTGGGCTACCAGTTCAACAACAAGGTCAACGCTGCCGGTGACAGCCTGTCCGAGCTGAAGAACGGTGGCATTGCCCCGAGCATCTGGGGCCTGCGCGGTACAGAAGACCTTGGTAGTGGCCTGAGTGCCTTCTTCAATCTGGAAAGCCATTTCTACGGCGACACCGGCCAGCTTGAAGGTGCCGGTCGCCTCTTCCGTCGCCAAGCCAACCTCGGCGTCAAGGGTGCTTTTGGTTCCGTGGCCCTGGGTCGCCAGTACTCGCCGGCCTTGCTGGCGCACCTGGGCACCGATCCACGCGGCTTCAAGGAACAGTTTTCCATGCTGTATCCGTACGCGCTGAACCAGACCACCGCGCCGGATACGCTCAACGACCTGGGCATCTTCCTGGCCAACGCGGTGAGCTACACCAACAGCTTCGGCCCTGTGAACGTGGGCGCGGCCTACGCCTTCGGCGAGCAAGCCGGCAAGTTCAGCGCTGGCCGCACCGCCTCCATCGGCGGTTCCTACACCGGTCCGGTCACCGTGTCGGCTTCGTACCAGCAGATCAAGAACGTTGCAGGCACGGGCGACACCAAGCAGTGGGGCCTGGGCGGCGCCGTGCCGCTGGGTCCGGTCAAGGCCAAGATCCTGTACCTGCGCACCAAGTCCGACGCCGGCGTGCTGGCCGGCGCCGAGACCAACGTGGGCGTGTGGGGCGTGGGCGTGGATTACGTCTGGGGCGCCAACACCTCCACCGTGGCCTACTACCAGGGCAAGGACAAGGAAACCTCCGGCGCTCTGACTGACAAGACCAAGACGCTGGTGCTGAGCAACGACTACGCGCTTTCCAAGCGCACGACGCTGTACGCACAACTGGCTTACGCTGACTACGACGCCGGTTCCACGGCCCGCACCAGCATCATCGCCGGCCCCGTTGTTGCCGGAGAAAAGCAGACGGTCTTCGGCCTGGGCATCAAGCACGACTTCTGATCCCGTTTCTTCGAAGATCCTGTTCAGGGGCGGTGCCGCAAGGCGCCGCCCTTTTTTCATGGGCACGGCCCTTTCAGCCGCCTTCAGCGGCAAAAGCGTCCGCCGCCCATCTCCAGGTGCAGGTGGTCGGCATGGGCGGCGTTGTAGTCGGGCCCCAGTACGCCGTTGAAGCTGCGGCAGCCGCCGCGATGCACCTCGCGCAGGAAGCGGCCGGCGGGCGACTTGGCATCGCGCCAGTCGCGCAGCACGCTCACGCGGCGGCCGTCGGCCAGGGTGAAGCCGGCCACGTCCAGCGCGTCGGCTTGCGCATGGCGGCTGCGCCGGCCCGCGCGCCCGGCCACGTCGCGGCAGGCCAGGCTGCCCAGGTGCTGCATGCGCGCCACGGGCGCGTCCAACAGCTCCAGCGCCGCCGGCTGCACCACGTGCGTCTCCCACAGCGCCAGCGCCACGGCGCCACGGCAGCTCAACAGAAAAGGCGTTTCCAGCGCGAAAGCCGTGCGCGTGACGCGCACCGCGTCGGTGAGGCGGCAATCGGGGCCCACCTCGCGGTCGGCCACGGGCGTGGCCTGCAGTTGCGGCGCCTCGTCCAGCACGGCGCGGCACAGCGCCGCGTCACGCCCAAGCCGCGACAGCTTGAACGGCGTGAGCAGATTGGGCTTGTCGGCAATGCGCAGCGGCGCCCAGGGCAGCCAGCGCTCGGGGATGCCTCCGGGCCCCTGTGGCGAGGGCAGCGCCAGCAGCACCAGCAGCAGCACCGCCAGGCGTAGGAAGTCGGCCATGCTGCGCCGCCCGGCAAGGGCGGTGCCGGGGCTTCAGCCCCCGAAGAAGTAGCGCTTGATCCCGGCCAGGATCATTTCCACGGCGATGGCGGTGAGCACCAGCCCCATGAGCTTTTCCATGGCGCTGACCACCGAGTCGCCCAACAGCCGGCGCATGCGCTCGCTGGCCAGCATCACCACGCCGCACACCGCCATGGCCACGGTCAGCGCGGCCACCCAGTCGGCCATGCGTTGCGGCGCGCGCGAGGCCAGCAGCAGCACCGTGGCCATGGCCGAGGGGCCGGCCAGCAGCGGCACGGCCAGCGGAAAGATGAAGGGCTCGCGCGCCTCGGCGGCGTAGAGGCTGCCGCCGCTGGCGAAGATCATGCGCATGGCGATCACGAGCAGGATCACCCCGCCGGCCACCTCCAGCGAACGCTCCGACAGGTGCATCAGCGCCAGGAAGTGCTTGCCGCCGAACATGAAGCCCAGCAGCACCAGGAAAGCGATGGCCGTCTCGCGCAGCGCCACGCGCGTGCGGCGCTGCGGCGGCACGCCGCGCAGCACCGAGATGAACACGGGCAGGCTGCCCAGCGGGTCCAGCACCAGCAGCAACAGCACCAGGGCGGAAACAAACGTGTGTTCCAAGGGATTGGTTCCTCCAGACGTGTGAATGCGCGCCGGACCTCGTGAGCCCGACGTGGCGATGTCCGCGCCGCGGTGGCGGCGGGGGCGCGCATCCTACGATGCGCCGGCGCCGCGCCGGCTGCCCAGCGGCGCTGCCGGGAAACTCGCCCAACGGAAGGACCGGACTGGATGGAACGCATGGAAATCCCCTTCTTCCTGGACTTCGCCGGCCAGTTGCAGCCGCAGTCCGTGCTGCGCGCGGCCATCACCGCGGCCTGCCGACGCCCGGAAAGCGAAGCCCTGGCGCCGCTGCTGAGCGCGGCGCGCCTGGCGCCGGCGCAGGCCGCGGCGGCGCACACGCTGGCCGTGTCGCTGGCGCGGCGGCTGCGCGAGCGCGCCACCGGCGGCTCGCGGGAAGGGCTGGTGCCGGGGCTGATGCGGGAGTTCTCGCTGTCCTCCCAGGAGGGCGTGGCGCTGATGTGCCTGGCCGAGGCGCTGCTGCGCATCCCCGACACCGCCACGCGCGACGCGCTGATCCGCGACAAGTTGGGCGAGGGCGATTGGGCCGCGCACTTGGGCCGCAGCGGCTCCAAGTTCGTCAACGCCGCCGCCTGGGGCCTGCTGTTGGGCGGCCGTATGGTCCAGAACAACGGCGAGACGGGGCTGCGCCACGCGCTGAACCGCGTGCTGGCCCGCAGCGGCGAGCCGCTGCTGCGCAAGGGCGTGGACCTGGCCATGCGGCTGTTGGGCGAGCAGTTCGTCTGCGGCCAGACCATTGGCGAAGCCCTTTCCCGCGCCCGCCGCCGCGAGTCCCAAGGGTTTACGTACTCCTTCGACATGCTGGGCGAGGCGGCGCTGACGCAGGAAGACGCCCAGCGCTACACCGCCGCCTACGAGCACGCCATACATGCCCTGGGTATCGCCCTGGCCGGGCGCGGCCTGCTGGAGGGGCCGGGCATCTCCATCAAGCTGTCGGCGCTGCACCCGCGCTACTGCCGCGCGCAGCACGGGCGGGTCATGGACGAGCTGTATCCCCGCCTGCTGCACCTGGCGCTGCTGGCGCAGCACCACGGCATCGCCTTGAACCTGGACGCCGAGGAGGCCGACCGGCTGGAGCTGTCGCTGGACCTGCTGCAGCGCCTGTGCGGCGAAACGGCGCTGGCCGGCTGGAACGGCCTGGGCCTGGCCGTGCAGGCCTACCAAAAGCGCAGCCCGCACGTGATCGACTTTTGCATAGACCTCGCCCGGCGCAGCCGGCGGCGCCTGATGCTGCGGCTGGTCAAGGGCGCGTACTGGGACAGCGAGATCAAGCGCGCCCAAGTGGACGGCCTGGAGGACTACGCCGTCTTCACCCGCAAGGCGCATACCGACGTGGCGTATCTGGCCTGCGCGCGGCGGATGCTGGCGGCGCCGGAGGCCGTCTACCCGCAGTTCGCCACCCACAACGCCCACACCGTGGCCGCGCTGGTGCAGATGGCCGGCGACTGGGCGCCCGGCCGCTACGAGTTCCAGTGCCTGCACGGCATGGGCGAGCCTCTGTACGAGATGGTCGTCCCGCCCATGTCCGAGGGCGGGCTTGGGCGCCCCTGCCGCATCTACGCCCCCGTGGGCACGCACGAGACGCTGCTGGCCTACCTGGTGCGGCGGCTGCTGGAGAACGGGGCCAACACGAGCTTCGTCAACCGCATCGCCGACGCCTCGGTGGCCGTGGACACGCTGGTGGCCGACCCGGTGGCGCTGGTGGAGCGCGCCGCGCAGGCCGAAGGCGCGGCCGGGCTGCCGCATGCCGCCATCCCGCTGCCGCGCGACCTCTTTGGCGGCCAGCGGCTGAACGCCTGCGGCGTGGACCTCGCCAACGAGCACCGGCTGGCCTCGCTGGCCGCGGGACTGCTGCACGGCGTGCGGCGCGACTGGTCGGCCGCGCCGCTGGTGGCGGGCCAGCCGCGCCCGGGCGACCTGCCGCAACCCGTGCTCAACCCGGCCGACCGGCGCGACCGCGTGGGCACCGTGCACGAGGCACGGCCGGAAGAGGTTAAGGAAGCGCTGGACGCCGCCGCCGCCGTGCAGCCGGCCTGGGGCGACACGCCGCCCGCACAGCGCGCCGACCTGCTGGAGCGCGCCGCCGACGCGCTGGAGGACCAGCTCCAGTGGCTGGTGGGCCTGATCGTCCGCGAGGCCGGCAAGACCGTGCCCGCCGCCGTGGGCGAGGTGCGCGAGGCCGTGGACGCGCTGCGCTACGCCGCGCTTCAGGCCCGCACCGCGTTGGGCGAAGGGGCGCTGCCGCTGGGCCCCATCGCCTGCATCAGCCCCTGGAATTTCCCGCTGGCGATCTTCACCGGCCAGCTCGCCGCGGCGCTGGCCGCGGGCAACGCCGTGATCTGCAAGCCCGCCCGCCAGACCCCGCTGGTGGCCGCCGAGATGGTGAAGCTGCTGCACGCGGCCGGCGTGCCGGGCGCGGCGCTGCAACTGCTGCCCGGCAGCGGCGAGGCGGTGGGCATGGCACTGGCGTCGGACGAGCGTGTGCGCGGCGTGCTGTTCACCGGATCGACCACCGTCGCCAGGCGGCTGCGGGAAGTGCTGGCCGGCCGGCTGGACGCGCAAGGCGCCCCGCCGCTGCTGGTGGCCGAGACAGGCGGGCTCAACGCCATGCTGGTGGATTCCTCCGCGCTGGCCGAGCAGGTGGTGGCCGACGTGCTGGCCAGCGCCTTCGACAGCGCCGGCCAGCGCTGCTCGGCGCTGCGCGTGCTGTGCCTGCAGCAGGAGGTGGCCGAGCGCGTGCTGCACATGCTGCTGGGGGCGATGGCCGAGCTGCGCGTGGGCCGGCCGGACGCGCTGTCCACCGACGTGGGCCCGGTCATCGACGAGGCCGCGCGCGCGGGCGTGGAAAAGCACGTGGAGCGCATGCGCGCCCTGGGCCTGCGCGTGACGCGAGCGGCACTGGACGAGTCGCTGCAGGCCAACGGCAGTTTTGTCCAGCCAACCGTCATCGAGCTGGACGACTGGTCGCAGCTCCCCGGCGAGGTGTTTGGGCCGGTGCTGCACGTGCTGCGCTGGCGGCGCGACGGGTTGGAGGACTTGCTCAAGCACATAGAGGCCACGGGCTACGGCCTGACGCTGGGCCTGCACACGCGCATCGACGAGACGATGGCGCTGGTGACCTCGCGCGCCCGCGTGGGCAACCAGTACGTCAACCGCAACATGATCGGCGCGGTGGTGGGCGTGCAGCCCTTCGGCGGCGAAGGCTTGTCCGGCACCGGCCCCAAGGCGGGCGGGCCGCTGCTGGTGCGGCGGCTGTGTGCGCGGCACGCGCTGGCCTTGCCGGCACCCGGGCCGGTGGCGCAGGCGGGCGTTGCGGCGCCCGCGCCGCGCCTGCTGCCGCTGCGCCTGCTGCGCGGCTGGCTGGCGGACGGCAAGGCGCCGGACGAGGCGCCGAACGAGGCGCTCAGGGCCGCCTGCGACGCCCTGCTGTCCGACAGCCCCGCAGGCCTGAGCGCGCTGCTGCCCGGGCCGACGGGCGAGCGCAACGTCTACAGCCTGCTGCCGCGCCGGCGCGTGCTGTGCCAGGCCTCGGCGCGTGGCGACCTGCTCTTCCTGCTGGCGCTGGTGCTGGCCACCGATGCCCAGGTGCTGTGCGCGGACTCGGCCCTCACGCGCGAGCTGCTGGCCGCGCTGCCGCAACCGGTGCGCGAGCGGGTGGCGCTGTCACGCGAGGCGCTGGCGGCGGACGTGGATTTCGCCGTTGCGCTGGACGTGCCGGACCGCGTGCTGGCGCTGAACCAGGCGCTGGCGCGGCGGGCGGGTGCCATCGTCCCGCTGCTGGCCGGCGCGCCGGGGCTGCGCGACGTGGCCTGCATGCCGCCGGAGCGGCTGATGGTGGAGCGCAGCGTGTGCGTCAACACGGCGGCGGCCGGGGGAAATGTGGGGTTGATGGCGATGAGGTGAGCAGCAGCGGCTCAAGCCCCCTTCCCTGCCCTCAAGCCCCCAAACACCCAAGCCACCGCCAGCACCCCGGCCGCCCCCAGCGCAATCGTCACCGTGGACCCCCAGCGCGCCATCAGCCACCCGGCGATGACGACCCCCGCCGACTGCCCCAGGAAGAAGAGCGATGCGAACGCCGACACCGCCGGCCCGCGCCGCTGGGGCGCCATCTGCGTGGCGTTGACCTGCAGCGTGTTGTGCAGCATGTAGAAACCCAGCCCCATGCCCAGGCAGCCCGGCACGGCCAGCGCCCAATGCGGCGCGAAGGCCACCAGCGTCATGGACACGGCCATGAAGCTCCCGCCCCAGCGCGCCAGCCCCACTTCGCCCAAGCGCGACACCAGCCGCCCCGAGGCCAAGGCGAAGATGAAGCCGCCGAAGCCGAACAGCATCAGCAGCGAACCGGCGGCCGAGAGCGACAGGTTGAAACGCTCGTGCAGGTGCGCGGCGATGAAGGCGAAGGGCCCGTACAGCGCCACCGCCTCCAGGAACACGCTCACCAGGATCACCCGCGCCCAACGCTGCGACAGCACATAGCCGAAATCGCCCGCCATGCGCCCAAGCGCCGAGCCCGCGCCCGGCGGCTGCCGCTTGCGGGCATGCGCCGGCAAGCCGCGCTCCACGATGAACAGCGCCACCGACACCACCGTGAACAGCGCGGCCAGGATGAAATACGGCACGCGCCAGCCCAGGTGGTCCGCGGCGAAGCCGCCGAGCCACACGCCGGCCGACAGGCCCAGGATCTGGCCGATCAGAAAGCGCGCCAGCACCGGCTGGCGCTTTTCGTAGGGCACCACGTCGCCGATCCAAGCCATGGACAGCGGAATGATGGCCGCCGACGTCACCCCGGCCAGGCCGCGCAAGGCCCGCAGCGCATCGAACCCCGGCGCCACGCCGCACAGCGCCGAGGCCAGCGCGCAGCCTATGCAGCCCCAGGCGATCACCCGGTACTTGCCATGGCGCTCGCCCGTCGGCCCAAAGAAGAGTTGCGCCAGCCCGTAGGCGATGGCGAAGACGCTCACCACCTGCGCGGCCTCGGCCAGCGTCACGTGGAACTCGCCGGCCAGGCGCGGCAGCAGCGCGTCGTTGACGCGCAGCGACACGCCGGAGCCGAAGGCGGCCAGGGCCAGCGCGGCGATGGACAGGGCGGAGACGGTCTCGGTGGAAGCCGCGGCTTCGGCAGCGGCGGGCGATGCCGGCGAGGCGGCGGAACTGGGGAGCTGCATGGGGCGTGAGGATTGCGCGGAAAGCGTGCCGCGGTGGCGCAAGGGGCGCGGGGCCATCGCCCGTCCTGCCACAGGGTGGGACGCCGGCCCCTTACCATGCGCCCCCTCATGAGCCTGCTGCTGCTGGCCCCCATGGAGGGCCTACTCGATCATCCCTTGCGCGAAACGCTCTCCCGCGTGGGCGGCCTGGACCGCTGCGTCTCCGAATTCATACGCGTCACCGGCACGCTGCTGCCGGAGCGCGCCTTCACGCGTGTCGTTCCGGAGCTGCTGCAAGGCGGCCGCACCCGCGCCGGCACGCCCGTTCGCGCCCAACTGCTGGGCTCGGACGAGCAGTGCCTGGCCGAGAACGCCGCCCGCCTGGCCTCGCTGGGCCCCGCGGGGATAGACCTCAACTTCGGCTGCCCGGCCAAGGTCGTCAACCGCCACGGCGGCGGCGCCATGCTGCTGCAGGACCCGGAGCTGGTGTTTCGCATCGTCGCGGCCGTGCGCCGCGCCGTGCCGGCGCGCATGCCCGTGTCGGCCAAGATGCGCCT
This sequence comes from Azohydromonas lata, assembly GCF_034427735.1. Lineage (NCBI taxonomy): Bacteria > Pseudomonadati > Pseudomonadota > Betaproteobacteria > Burkholderiales > Sphaerotilaceae > Azohydromonas > Azohydromonas lata. The sequence goes on along the minus strand of NZ_JAXOJX010000027.1, from coordinate 17,376 downwards.
GGGCTTCAACGACGACAGCCGCGCCGAGGACAACGCCCGCGCCATCGAGGCCGCGGGCGCCGACGAGCTCGTCGTCCACGCCCGCACCAAGGTCCACGGCTACAAGCCGCCGGCCTACTGGGAGCGCGTGGCCGACATCCGCGCCGCCGTGCGCATTCCCATGGTGGCCAACGGCGAGATCTGGACGGTGGAGGACGCCCGCCGCTGCCGCGAGGCGTCCGGTTGCGAGTCGCTGATGCTGGGCCGCGGCATCGTCAGCAACCCGGGGCTGGCGCTGGCCATACGCGGCGAAGGCGGCGGCATCGCCTGGGCCGAGCTGCTGCCGCTGATGCTGGACTTCTGGGTGCACGTCTGTCGCCGCGTCGATCCGCGCCACCGCGCCGGCCGTTTGAAACAGTGGCTCAACTACCTGCGCCGCACCTACCCCGAGGCGCAGTCCACCTACGACGCCGTGCGCACCGTCAACGACCCGCGCCAGGCGGCGGCGGCCGTCTTCGGCGAGGCGGCGGCGCACATCGACATCCCGAAGCCCCAGCGCCGCACCTGGGCCCAGGCCCTGCACCCGGCGGCCGACGAGGCCCTGGCCTGACGGGGCGCGCGGGCCCCTCGCCCCTGGAGCCGTACCGGCGATGGAAGAACCGTCCCTGTCCTCTTTGCCCTTCGCGCTGACGCGCTTTCACGTGCGGCGCCTGAGCGAGCTGTGGCGCTCGGCCGGCTGGCCTTGCCAGGATTTATTGGAGGCCGAGCTGCTGGCCGCCGGGCTGCTGGAGCGGCTGCTGGAGGACGGCCGCGAGCGGCTGCGCCTGACCGAGGCCGGCATCGCCGCCCTGGCCCAGGGCCGCCAGCGCAACCGCCGCGCTTTCGACGCGCACGAGGCCCTGGTGCAGCGCGTGGCGCGCCACCTGCAGCGCAGCGGCCGCATCGTCTATACGGAGCTGAAATTGCGGGCCCAGGTGGCCGTGACCTCGCCCACGCAGGCCGTGGCCGTCACCGCCGCGGGGCTGCCGCACGCGCCGCCCCTGGCCTCCACCGAGGCGCTGCCCGCGGGCCTGGGGTTCGAGGACGAACCGCCCCTCCGGCCCGGCCAAATGGGCCAAATGGGCCAGATGGGCAAGCTGCGCTGGGTCCAGGCGCGGCCGGACGTGTTTTCCATCCGCTACACCAGCGTGGAGGCCTACCTCCAGCCGCTGGTGCACGAGATCAAGGTGCGCCGCGCCGACCTGCTGTCGGACCTGAGGAGGCCGGAGAAGCGCGCGGCGTACCTCGGCATGGCCGGCGAGTGCTGGTACGTGCTGGCCGAAGGCATAGGCGGCCCCGAGGACGTGCCGCCGGAGTGCGGCGTGCTCATCGCCACGCCCACCGCGCTGGAATGCGCCCGGCCGGCGCCCTCGCGCATCGGCCCCATGCGCTTTGACCTCTGGATGGCGCTGGCGCGGGCGGTGCCGCTGGAGCGGGAGATGAGCGAGGAACAGGGTTGGCTGGGAGAAGGCGGCTCCTGAGGCGGCCAGCTTTGGCCCCAGCGGGCGGCCCGGAAGCCGTCTGTAACATGCGGCCTCGGCACGCAAACTGCTCCAGCCGCCCCGATGCCCCTGCCCCACCTCTCCACCGCCGTGTTGGTCCAGCCCGTTTCCTTCCTGGGCCAGGTGCTGCTCGCCGGCGTGGGGCTGGTGCGGGGGCGGGCCAGGATCAGTGCGCGCGACCTGGCGCGCGTGTCCACCGAGTCCAGCGCGCGGGCACTGCCCATCGTCACGGGCGTGAACCTGCTGGTGGGTTCCATCCTCGCCTTCGTGGGCGCGGTGCAGCTCGTGAAGTTCGGCGCGGGTATCTACGTGGCCGACCTCGTGGGCATCGCCGTGGCGCGCGAGATGGCCGCCGTGATCACCGCCGTGGTCATGTGCGGGCGCACCGGTGCCGCCTTCGCCGCGGAGCTGGCCACCATGCAGGCCAACGAGGAGATCGACGCCTACGAGGTGCTGGGCATCGACCCGGTCCCCTACCTCGTGCTGCCGCGCGTGCTGTCGCTGCTGCTGCTGCTGCCGCTGCTCTACATCTACGCGTGTCTCGCCGGGCTGGTGGGCGGGGCACTGGTGGGCAGCGGCATGCTGCAGCTCGCGCCCCAGGCCTACATGGACCGCACGGCCATCATCCTGGGCTGGAGCCACCTGGGGCTGGGTCTGGTGAAGTCCGTGGTCTTCGGCGCGCTCATCGGCATCGTGGGCTGCTACTGCGGGCTGCACGCGCAGCGCAACGCCGCGGGCGTCGGCCGCGCCACCACCAAGGCCGTGGTGGTGAGCATCGTGGGCGTGATCGTGGTGGACTCGCTCTTCGCCATCCTGGCCAACGCGGTGGGGGTATGAGCGCCATGGCCACGCCGCAGGACGACGCCCCGCTGGTGGAAGTGAAGAACCTGGAGATGCGCTTCGGCACGCGGCTCATCCAGCGCGGCGTCAGCTTCACCGTGGCGCCGCGCACCATCTTTGCCGTCATGGGCGGCTCCGGCGTGGGCAAGAGCACGCTGCTGCGCCACATGATCGGCCTGCTCGCCCCCGCCGGCGGCCAGGTGCTGCACCGCGGCGTGGACTACTGGGCCAGCGACGCGGCCACCCGCGCCCGCTTGCGCGCGCGCTGCGGGATGCTGTTCCAGAGCGCGGCGCTGTGGAGCGCCATGACGGTGCTGGACAACGTGATGCTGCCGCTGGAGCAGCTCACCGACCTCAATGCCGCCGCGCGCCGCGAGCGCGCGATGGAGGTGCTGGGCTGGGTGGGCCTGGAGAGCTTTGCCGGCTACCTGCCGGACCGCCTCTCCGGCGGCATGAAGAAGCGCGCCGGGCTGGCGCGGGCCATCGCGGCGGAGCCGCCGCTGCTGTTTCTGGACGAGCCCTCGGCCGGCCTGGACCCCATCAGCGCGCGGCGGCTGGACGACCTGGTGCTCGACATCCGCGAGCGCACCGGCGCGGCGGTGGTCATGGTCAGCCACGAGCTGCCCAGCCTGTTTGCCATCGCCGACGACGGCATCTACCTGGACGACGACAGCCGCCAGCCCATCGCCCGCGGCAGCCCGCGCGCGCTGCGCGACGCCGCCGACACCCACCCCACCGTGCGCGCCTTCCTGCGCCGCGAGGAACCCCCTGCACGACCATGAAAAAACACGCCCTGCTCGTCGGCGGCTTCGCGCTGGGTGCGCTGGCGCTCATCGTGGCCACCGTGCTCTGGCTCAGCGGCAACAGCCTCTTTCGCAAGCAGACGCTGGCCATCATCTACTTCCAGGGCGGCGTGGCCGGCCTGTACGTGGGCGCGCCCGTGACCTTCCGCGGCGTGCCTGTGGGCCAGGTGGAGGACATCGGCATCGAGGTCGAACAGCAGTCGCTGGACGCGCGCATTCCCGTGCGCGTGCGCCTGAACCCCAACAGCGTGCGCTTCGGCAACGCCACCGGCGGGCGGGCCGCCCCGCCAGAGCTGCCCGCCCTGGTGCAGCGCGGCCTGCGCGCGCGGCTGGTGGCGCAGAGCTTCGTGACCGGGCAAAAGCTCATCGACCTGGATTTCGTCGAGGACGGCACGCCACCGCCGGCCGCCACGGCCAACGCGGGCGCCTACCCCGAGATTCCCGCAACGCGTGACCGCTTCGACGCCCTGTTCGACCAGGTGGCGCAACTGCCGCTGCGCGAGACGGTGATGGATTTGCGCACCACGCTGCAGACGCTCAACGAGACGCTGGTGGAGACGCGCGCCACCGTCACCAGCGCGCGCGAGGCGCTGGACGGCGTGGCCAAGCAGGTCAACGGCCTGGCCGGCGAAGGCCAGCGCACCTTGGGCGCGGCCACGGCCGCCATGAACGAGCTGCGCACCACCGCCACGGCCAGCCTGCAGGGCGTCAACCGCCTGCTGGAGACCAGCCGCCAGACCGTGGCCGCCGCGCAGCCGGAGCTGCAGGCCTCGCTGCAAAGCGCCCGCGCCGCGGCCGAGGCCGCGCAGGTGGCCATGAAGCGCGTCAACGATCTGGCCGACCCCGGCGCCCCCTTGCGCGCCGACCTGGACGCCGCCGTGCGCGACCTCTCGCAAGCCGCGCGCAGCCTGCGCGAATTCAGCGAGCTGGTCGAGGAACAACCCAACGCGGTCATCTTCGGCCGCCGCCGCCAATGAGCCGCCCGCACTTGATGACGACTTCCGCCTGCCGCGCCGCCGCGGTGCTGTCCCTGTCCGCCGTGCTGCTGGGCTGCGCGAGCGCGCCGCCCTCGGCCAGGCTGCTGGCCTTGCCGACGCTGGGCGAGCCGCCCGCCGGGGCCGCGGCACCGGCCGTGCAGGCTGCGCAGCCGGAGGCGGCCCCGGCCGCCGGCCCCGTGCTGGTGGTGCGCCGGGTGCAGTTGCCGGAATACCTGCTGGCGCGCCGGGTGCGCTACCGCGCCGCCGACACCACGGTGGACGACTGGCCCGGCACCTTCTGGGCCGAGCGCATCGAGGTGGGCATGACGCGCGAGCTCGCCAGCGAGCTGCGTGCGCGGCTGCCGCTGTGGACGCTGTGCAACGCCACCTGCAACACCAATGGCGACGGCGGCACGGAGGCGGCGCAGCCGCGGGCCCATTCGCTGCGGCTGGAGTTCTCTCCGCTGGACTACCGGCGCGACCGCCACGAGCTGGTCGCCGTGGTGCGCGGCAGCCTGGAAGCGCCGGACGGCACGCCGCTGCAGCGCCTGGAGCGCCGCTACGTGCTGTCCGCTGGCGCGGACACGCCGCAGGCGCATGCCCAGGTGCTGGGCGAGCTGCTCAGGCGTGTGGCGGCGGACGTGGTGCCGCTGGCGGCGGCCGTTTCGACGGCACCGGCCGCCCCCACCGGACAAAAGTCATTTTAATTTTCCGTCCCCATCAACCATTCTTGGGGGGACGGCCCCTGCGGTGTTTTCGTGAGACCGGATTCTCGGAGTCCGGTTGAATGAGTCCGCCATCGCCATAATCAATTTTCGGGCCGCCTTCATTTTCCTGTTTGCCCGGCCGATTTTTTCATGGCCTCACTGGAAGGGGAAGCGATGAAATATATTGGCATTTGTGGCCGCGGCGCGCTACTGGCCGTCGCCGTTGTTTTGCCCGCCATGGCGCAAGCGGCCGAATCCAATTCGGCCACCACCACGCTCGTCAATCCCGGCGCCGCCGAGAAAAGCCAGTTCGGCGCGGCGGACAAGATTTACACGCCAGAGGAAATCAGAAGCGCCAAGCCGCTGGAATGGGCCCCGGCGCCCAACGCCGACCCGCGCTATCAGTCCGGCAATACCTTCAGGGAGGAACCCCCGCCGGTGACCGAGCCGCCGCGCACGCGGCGCCCGGGCGCGCCCAACGCCAACGGCGAGCGCGAGGCGCAAAAGGCCTTCTCCGACCAGTGGCGCATGCTTTACGACATGGACCGCAAGAACCGCAGTGCGCCCACGCCGGACAGCGGGGCCGGCAGCGGCAGCACCGGCACCTCGGCCGGGTTTTCCGCCTCCGGCGACGACCCGGTGAAGGACAGCATCGATTTCGGCACCGCCGACACCTACACCGCCTACCTCGGCAATTACTGGCTCAACCAGCAGCAGGCTTATCCGTGGAAAGTCATCGGCAAGCTGCTGATTGACGGCGGCGGTTATTGCACGGCGCAAAGCATCACCGGTGCGCCCAAGAACATCATCGTCACGGCGGCGCACTGTGTTTACGACGTGGGCCGCGGCTTCAAATCCGGCTGGACTTTCGTGCCGGCCGAGCGCAACGGCGCGGCGCCTTATGGTCAATACCGCTGGGCCTCGGCGCGGGTATTGAATGCCTGGATTTCCGGCGGCGGGCGGCGCAACGACGTGGCCATCATCCGGCTGCAAAACAATCCCACCACGGGCCGCCCGGTGAGTTACTACACGGGCTGGCTGGGCTGGCGCATGAATTTCCCCTACGTGCGCAACCTGCACTCCATAGGCTACGCCAGCAATATCTCCACGCTCTACACGTCCATGTGCACGGCGGAAACGTATTCGGCGAGCTGCGAGGGCACGGACGTGCTGGTCAAGGGCTGCAACATGACCTACGGCTCCAGCGGCGGCGCGTGGATCAGCAACTACAAGCCCTACCAGGTCAGCGGCTACGTGGAAGGCGTGGTCAGCGGCCCGTCCTGCACGGGCAGCTTCGGCAACACCTACGTGGCGCCGCACTTCAGCTCGGCCAACCTGGGCGTGCTGTGCTCGGCTGAGGGCGGCTGCACCACCCCCTGAGCGGCGCCCGCTGCCGGGTCAGGACAGCGCCTGCACGCCGCTGATGAGGAGGCCGTCGCGCGGCAGCGCGGGCAGCCGCGACATGTCGAGGCTGAGGTCTTGCTGCGGCACCTCGCAGCGCATGCGGTGCAGCAGCCAGTCCAGCGACAGCATCATCAGCGCGATGGCCACGCCCTCGCCCGGGCAGCGGTGGTGGGCATGGGGCTCGGCGCCGCCCTGGGGGATGAAGTCGTAGGCGCCGGGCTTGCGGGCGAGAAAGCGCTGGGGGCGGAACTCGTCGGCATCGTCCCAGCTGCGCGGGTCGTGGTTGGTGCCGTAGAGGTCCAGCAGCGCCAGCTCGCCACGAGAGAAGTGGTAGCCCTGCCATTCGAAGTCGTGCCGCACCCGCGCGGCCACGGCCGGGAAGAAGGGGTACCAGCGCCGCACCTCCTGCACGAAGGCCTGCGCATAGCGCATGTCGCCGCCCGCGAGGCTGTCGCTCAGCGGCTCGCGGCACTGCGGCGCCATGTGCAGCGCGTGCGCGGCCTGGGTGATGAAGACCGACACGGCCACCGTGGGCCGCAGCAGGTTGATCAGCTCGACCGCGGCGATGCGCGGGCGCAGCACCTTCCCGTCCTCATCCCTGTGCAGGGCCACCGCCTCGGCCGCGCTGCCCTCGGGCAACTCCACCCGCCCGGCGCGCGCCTCGGCCAGCAGGTGCGCCAGCCACGATTCCAGCGCCATGCGCGCCAGCCGCGAGTGCAGGTGGCTCAGCGGCGGGCCGGTGGCCTGGTCGAAGAGGGCCACCAGCTCGCGCGTGCGCAGCGCCACCTGGGCCGGCGCCAGCGGCACGCCGGCCCAATGGCACACCGCCCGCGTGAGCATGGGGTGCAGCGCGGCGTACAGCGGCACCCGCGGCTGCTCGGCCCAACGCGCCAGCTCGTGCTCCCATTCGTGCGACACCTGCCGCACCAGCGCCGCGACCTGCTCCGGCGCGAGCACGCGCATGAACAGCGCCTTGCGGCGCCGGTGCGCCGCGCCGTCCAGCCCCTGCACGCCGCCCTTGCCGAACAGGGTGGCGCGCAGCGGCTCAGGCGCGGCGCCGGCGCGGCAGAACAGCGACTCGTTGTAGAACAGCTCGGCCGCGCGCGGCCCGGTGAAGCACAGGGTCTGCCGCAACAGCAGCCGCGCCTGCACGACCTCGCTGCGCAACTGGCGGCAATTGCGGGCAATGAACCGGTAGGGATCGGCCAGGAAAGCCAGGCTCTGGTCCCAGCCGCTGACTTGGGGTATGCGTCGCATGGCGGCGGTGAGGCAAATCGCATTCCGGTGGCCGCGCCGCGACGGGGCTTTCCGGGGCTGGTGAGCCTTTTCCCAGGAAAACGCTGGGATTCAGGTCTGGATTTGCAACTGCTGTGTCCCGCTTTCGTCCTTGAGCGCCACGCCGCTGGTGCCGCGCGCGCGCGCCGCGCCCAACAGCCATGCCAGCCGCTGCGCGGCCCATTCATACGGCAGCCCCTGCGGGCGCACGTTGGAGATGCAGTTGCGCTCGGCGTCGACGCGGCCCACGCGCGGTGCCCAGGTGAGGTACAGGCCCAGGCTGTCCGGGGCGGACAGGCCCGGGCGCTCGCCCAGGAGCACGGCCACGAGCGAGGCGTTCAACAACTCGCCCACCTCGTCGCCCAACGCGACGCGGCCCTGTTCGACCAGGGCGATGGGCGCCAGGCGCCAGGGCGTGGCGTCCTGCGCCAGGCGCGGCAGCAGGGCTTGCAGCAGCGGCGGCGCGTGGGCCTGCACGGCTTGGGCCGAGAGGCCATCGGCCAGCACCAGGGCGAGGTCAAAGGTTTCACCTGGCGCGGCCAGTGCCGCCAGGCGGTCGCGCGACGGCCCGTCCAGCCGCCGGCCCAGGTCGGGGCGCTGCAGGTAGGTGGGCCGGTCGGCGGCGGCGCTGTGCAGCGCCACGCAGGCAAGGCCCAGGGGCTGCAGCGCCTGGGCCAACGCGCTCAGGTCCAGCGCCTGGTGCACCGCGTCGCGGGCGCGGGCATGTGCAAGTTGAAACTCCAGTTGCGCGGCGGTGCCCTGGCTCACGCCCGCACGCGGCAGGCCGATGCGCGCGGGGGTGTGGCGGCGCAGGGCGGTCCAAAGGTCGGCGGCGCCGGACGGGGGGGCTGGAAGCTTGGGATCGTTGGGAGGCGTTGCCGTCATGAATCCACTCCTTTCACACGCCCGGCAGCAGCGCCTGCGCGAATCCGGCCGGCACGCCTTCCAGCGGCCGTCCCTGGTCGTCGGCGAAGCCCATGCGCTGCAACCAGGCTTCGAACTCCGGCGCGGGCCGCAGCCCAAGCACGCGGCGCAGGTACAGCGCGTCGTGGAAGGAGGTGCTCTGGTAGCCCAGCATCACGTCGTCGGCGCCGGGCACGCCCATCACGTAGTTCACGCCGGCCACGCCCAGCAGCGTGAGCAGCGTGTCGGCGTCGTCCTGGTCGGCCTCGGCGTGGTTGGTGTAGCAGACGTCGCAGCCCATGGGCAGGCCCAGCAGCTTGCCGCAGCAGTGGTCCTCCAGCCCGGCGCGCTGTATCTGCTTGGCGTCGAACAGGTACTCCGGGCCGATGAAACCCACCACGGTGTTGACCAGCAGCGGATCGAACCGCCGCGCCACGGCGTAGGCACGCGCTTCCAGCGTCTGCTGGTCGCAGCCGTGGTGCGCGCCGGCCGACAGGGCGCTGCCCTGCCCCGTCTCGAAGTACATCACCTGCCCCTGTCCGCGGCCCAGCGCCAGCGCGGCGGCCTGGGCCTCGGCCAGCAGCGCGAGGTCGACGCCGAAGGCGCGGTTGGTGCCCTCGGTGCCGCCTATGGACTGGAACACCAGGTCCACCGGCGCGCCGCGCTCCATGGCCTGCAGCGTGTTGCTCACGTGCGTGAGCACGCAGGACTGGGTGGGAATGCCGTGGCGCTCGATCACCGCGTCCAGCAGTTTCAAAAGCGCCGACACCTGCTCCACGTCGTCGCCGGCCGGGTTGATGCCTATCACCGCGTCGCCGCTGCCCAGCAGCAGGCCGTCGAGGAGGGCGGCGGCGATGCCCGCGGCATCGTCTGTCGGGTGATTTGGCTGCAGCCGCGTGGCCAGCCGGCCGGGCAGGCCCAGGGTGGATCTGAAACGCGTGACGACGCGGCACTTGCGCGCGACCTGGATCAGGTCCTGGTTGCGCATCAGCTTGGAGACGGCCGCCGCCATCTCCGGCGTGAGGCCGGGGGCCAGCGCGGCGAGCGCCTGGCCCGTGGCTTCGTCGCCGAGCAGCCAGTCCCGGAAGCCGCCGACGGTCAGATGGCCCACGGGGGCGAAGGCGGCGGCGTCGTGGCGGTCGAGGATGAGGCGCGTGACCTCGTCCTGTTCATACGGGACGACGGCTTCCTGCAGGAGGCGCGTGAGGGGCACGTCGGCCAGCGCCATCTGCGCCGCCACGCGCTCGCGCGCCGAGCCCGCGGCCACGCCCGCGAGCCGGTCGCCGCTGCGCTCGGGGCTGGCGCGCGCCAGCAGCGTGCGCAGGTCAGGGAAGGTGAAGGTTTCGGTGCCGATGCGCTGGTGGTAGGCCATGCGCCGCAGTATGGGCACGGCTTCGTGGCGGCCGGTGCGCCGCCGCGTGAAACCCTGGCCGCGGCCGGTGCGGCGGCGGCCAGGCGCAGGCTCAGTCCGGCTGCAGCCCGGCCAGCACCTGGCGCTCGAACACGGCGGCCAGCGGCTCGGTTTCCGGCAGCACGTAGATCACGCCGCGCTGGCGGCCGAGCACGGGCTCCACCACGGCGACGAAGAAGTCGGCGTCCAAGATGACGCAGCCCAGCGAGATGCGGTTGTCGGCCGGCGTGCTGGAGGCCAGGCGCTGGGCACGGCGCTCGCGCGCGGGGGCCGGGCGCAGGCGGTGCAGGGCCAGGCCCTCCTCGTAGTCCATCCAGACGACGCGCTCGCCGCTGAGGTTGCGGCCGGGCTCGGTGTCGAAGCGGCCGGCCGGCGTGGTGCGTTCCTCGGGGCGTATGGCCGAGAGCGGCTTGCGACCGACGCCGCGCACGGCGTGGTCGCCGGGCTGCAGGCCCAGCAGCACGGGTGCAGCACCCAGCACGCTGCCGTCGCCGGCGTAGAGCACCAGGCGCGCGGACTTCTTGTCCACCACGGCGAAAGGGCGCCGCCGGTGGTCGTTGCTGTCGATCACGCCGCGCGCGAAGCGCTGCAGCTCGTCCTGGCCCCCGATGGCCGGCGCCGCGCGCGGCTGCCGCGCGGCGGCGTCGTCCGGCAAGGCACGGCTCCAACCTGGCGTGGACCACAGCAGGCCCACGGCCAGCGCGCACAGCGCTCCCCTCAGCATTGAACTTCCCCGTCAGGTGGCGGCGCGTTGGGCGCCGTTGCACAACCCGGGCCGGGCGCCCGGTTCTTTGCGTTGATGCTAGGGGAAAAAGCGCAAAACCCCGCATTGGCGGGGTGGTTGCAGCGCGAATCAGTTCACGATGCGGGACGTTGCGTCCCGTTGTGTGAATTTGCTGACCGTGCGTGCTGGTCAGCCCTGCCGCGGTCCGCGATGGGGCCGCGGCGGGCGCGGCGGCGTCAGCGGGAGCGGATGGCGCCGCCGTTGTCGCCCATTTGCGGGCGGCCCTGGCGGTGGGCGGGGCCTTCCTGGTCGGACGGGCCGGACGGGTTGCCGTGGGCCGGGTCACGGCTGTTCTCGTAGCCCTTCCAGGTGTTGTCCAGGGTGGCCTGGGCCTGTTCGGCGGCGCGCACGGCGTCCTTGTCGTCGGGGTTGACCTTGGGAACCTTGGGTGAGTCGGACATGGCTTGCTCCATTGGGGTGTTGCCCTGGGTCGCGGCAAGCCGCGTACCCCTTGTTCGCGCAGGCATACTCGTTCCTGGCCTTGCGGGGCGGCGTGCCGGCTGCTGCGGCACGGCGCTTCAAGAAGAACGACAAGGCACTGATCACCCCCGCATGCCCCTGCCGTCCCTGCATCCGCCCAAGACGGACTTGCGCGACATCGTCCGCGCCCCGCTGCTGCTGCTGGTAGGCGGCTGGGTGCTGTCGGCCGGGTTGGGCGCATGGCAGTACCGGGCCAACCAGGCGATGGAGCGCAGCCGCGCCGAGCAGTTGACGCAGCGCGCGGCCGAACAGGTGCGTACGCGCATGCGCACCTACGAGTTCGGCCTGCGCGGCGCGCGCGGGGCTGTCATCGCCGCCGGGATGGACGAGATCTCGCGCGAGCGCTTTCACCAGTACGGGCTCTCGCGCGATCTGCCGAGGGAGTTTCCGGGCGCGCGGGGCTTTGGCTTCATACGCCGCGTGCTGCCGCAGCAGGAGGCGGCCCTCGTGGAGGCAGCGCGGCGCGACGGCGCGCCGGACTTCCACATCCGCCAGCTCACGCCGCATGGCGACGTGCGCTACGTCATCCAGTACATCGAGCCGCTGCACCACAACGAGGCCGCCGTTGGGCTGGACGTGGCCTCCGAGCCCAAACGCCGCGCCGCGGCCGATGCGGCCATGGCGAGCGGCGAGGCGCGCATCACGGCGCCCATCACCATCGTCCAGGCCACGGAGAACCCGCAGCGTGCCGTCCTGGTGCTGCTGCCCATCTACCGCGGCGTGGTGCTGCCGCCGCCGCAGCAGCGCCTGCAAGCGCTGCTGGGCTGGGCCTACGCGCCGCTGGTGATGGACGAGGTGATGCGCGACTTCGACTACGACGACGACGAGTTCGCGCTGGCGCTGCGCGACGTCACCGTGGCCGGCGCCGCCGAAGGTTTCTTCACCTCGGCGCAATGGCGCGAGGGCGAGGCGGCGGGTCCGCACCACCAGATGCGGCTGACCGTGTTCGGCCGCATCTGGGAGCTGGACCTGCAGCCGCGCCCGGCCTTCAAGCGGGGCTTGAATTTGCCCGACCCCGGGGTGCTGACGCTGACTGCCGCCGGGGTGTCGGTGCTGCTGGCGCTGCTGCTGGGCGGCAGGCAGCGCGCGGTGCTGCGCGAGCGGCTGATCCAGTACCAGCGCGCGCGCATGGCGGCCATGGTGGAGGGAGCGCAGGACGCCATCGTCGGCCACGAGGCCGACGGCTCCATCACCGAGTGGAACCCCGCCGCCGAGCGGCTGCTGGGCTGGAGCGCGGTCGAGGCGCTGGGCCGCGACCTCTACGAGCTCGCGCTGGACGACGCGCAGCGCGAGCGGGTGCGCCGCGCCGGCGAGCAGGCGCTGGCGGGCAAATCGGTGTCGCCCTTCGACACCGTGCTGCGCCACCGCGACGGGCACCCGGTGGAGGCCTCGCTGTCGCTGGCGGCCATGCGCGACGTGGACGGCAAGCCGCGCGGGCTGGCCAGCACGCTGCGCGACGTGCGCGAGCAGCGCCAGGCGCAGGCGCGCATCCTGGAGCTCAACGCCACGCTGGAGCAGCAGGTGCAGCAGCGCACCGCGGAGCTGCGCGTGCTGGCCGCGCGGGAGCGGGCCATCCTGGACGGCGCGGGCAGCGCCATTGTGGCCACGGACGCAGGCGGGCTCATCACCCTCTTCAACCCCGCTGCCGAACGGCTCACGGGCTACGCGGCGGCGCAGGCGCTGGGCCGCCCGGCCCAGGCGCTGCTGCTGGACGCGGCCGAGCTGCAGCAGCGGCTGCAGGCGCTGCGGGCGGAGCTGGGCCGCGCGCTGGCGCCGGGCGAGGTGTTTCTCGCCCGCTCGGGCACGGGCGACAACGGCGAGTGGCAACTGCTGCGTGCCGACGGCTCGCGCGTGAGCGTGCTGCTGGAGGTGCGCACGCTGCGCGACGAGCGCGCGCGCACCGTGGGCCTGATCTACGTGGCCGTGGACCTGACCGAGCGCAAGGCGCTCGAACAAGCCCTGGAGCAGCGTACCGCCCAGGCGGAGGCCGCCAGCCGGGCCAAGAGCGCCTTCCTGGCCAACATGAGCCACGAGATCCGCACGCCGCTCAATGCCGTCATCGGCCTGAGCCACCTGCTGCAGCAAATGCCGCTGCAGGGGCGCCAGCGCGAGTTCGTGGGCCACATCGCTGGGGCGGGCCAGCAGTTGCTGGCGCTGGTCAACGACGTGCTGGACCTCTCCAAGATCGAGGCCGGCGAGATGCGGCTGGAGGCCGTGCCCTTTGCGTTGGGCACGCTGCTGGACGAGGTGATGGCCCAGGCCCGCGTGCAGGCCGACCAGAAGGGCCTGACGCTGGCGCTTCATGCCCCGGCGCAGCCGCTGGCGCTGCGCGGCGACCCGCTGCGGCTGAAACAGGTGCTGCTCAACCTGCTGAGCAACGCCTTGAAGTTCACGCAGCAAGGCGGCGTGACGCTGCGCGTGTTGGCGTTGCCGGTGGAGGGGCCGGGTCCGGTCCAGGGCTCGCGGGTACGGCTGCGGCTGGAGGTGGCGGACACGGGCATAGGCATCGCGCCGGAGCTGCAGGCGCGCATCTTCGAAGCGTTCACGCAGGCCGACAGCTCCACCACGCGGCGCTTCGGCGGCACGGGCTTAGGGCTGTCCATCGTCCGGCGGCTGGTGTCGATGATGGACGGCGAGCTGTCGCTGGACAGCGCGCCGGGGCGCGGCAGCACGTTCACCGTGCAGGTGACGCTGCAAATGGAGGCGGCGCCTGTGGCCTGAGCGCCGGCGGCCGCATCGTTCACTGCCGTGCCCGGCGAACCCCCATTGAATGGGCGGGATCGTTCAGATTTCTGAACGATGCGGGCTGCAGAAACAGGCCGCGCCTGCTCTGTAGGAAGCCCGCTGGCGGGCCGAATCCGCTGGAACGAGGCCCTGTGGAGCGGCGGCGGTCCGGCCCGCGAGCGGGCCGCCTGCAAGCGGATGTCGGCGCTGCCCGCTCGCCGGCTTCAGCGCCGCCCGCCAGCGCGTCGCTGCCACAGCGGCTTCTTGCCCTTGAGGTGGCGCTCGATCCCGTCGTTCAGCCGCGAGCGCAGGTCCTGCACCGCGTCCACCTCGCCGTAGACGCCGGGGAAGCGCAGGTCCAGCCACAGCCACAGGCTGCAGCCGCGCAGGGCTTGCTCCATGCGGTCCAGGCGGCTGTGCTCGTCCACCTCGCGCAGGAAGGCGGGGCTGCCGGCCTCGCCCGTGGCGGCGTGGTGGTGGGCCCAGTCCAGGAACTCCTCCACCAGCGCCGCGGTGCGGGTGTCCACCGGCGCCTGGGCGTAGATGAAACGGTCGCGCAGCGACAACCGCCCGCCCGCCTCGTCCAGCAGCCCGGCGATCTCCAGCATCTGGTCCAGCTCGGCGACGGCAAAGTGCGCGTCGTCCAGGCGCAACTGCTCGATGAAGATGCCCAGCACCGTGCGCAGCTTGTTCACGCCCAGCCGCGCGGCGATGGTGTTGACATGCCACCAGCCCGGCGCCACCGGAGCCTTGAAGTCGCGCGGCGCCTTGGGAACACGCGGCAGCAGCTCCTTGAGCACGCGCAGCGCCGTGGGCTCGGCCTCGCGCAGCACCCCTGTAAAGCCTTCGTCGTGCAGGCCGTAGCGGCCGGCGCGACCGGCGATCTGGTGCACTTCCGAGACGTCCAGCGGGCGCTCGGTCTGGCCGTCGAACTTGTTCAGGGTGGAGAACAGCACGCGGCGTATGGGCAGGTTCAGGCCCATGCCGATGGCGTCGGTGGCCACCAGCACGTGCGCCTGGCCCTCGGCAAAGCGCTCGGCCTCGCGGCGGCGCACCTCCGGCGGCAGCGCGCCGTAGATGACGGCAACGGGATGGCCGTTGTCGGCGATCTGGTCGCGCAGCATGAGCACGTCGCGCCGGCTGAAGGCCACCACCGCGTCGCCGCGCTTGAGCGCGCCGATGGGCACGGGCTGCGACATCAACTGAACGTGCTGCTTGCGCTCGAAGTGGCGCACCTTGCACTGCTCGCCGCACAGTTTCAGCAGCCGCTCGATGGCGGGCACGGCGTAGGCCGAGCAGATGACGATGACCTCGTTGGCCGGCACGCCCACGATCGCCTGGGTCCAGGCCCAGCCGCGGGCGGCGTCGAAGACCATCTGGGCCTCGTCGATGACGGCCACGTCTATGGGGCGCTGCGTGCTCAGCATCTCTATCGTGCTGCTGACCACGCGGGCCTGGGGCGCGGGCATGTTCTCCTCGCCCGTGAGCAGCGAGCACGGCACGCCGCGGGCCATGAGGCGGTCGCGGCCTTCCAGGGCCAGCAGCCGCAGCGGGGCGAGGTAGGCGCCGTCCATCGCCTGCGCCAGCCGCTCGAAGGCCGCGTGCGTCTTGCCGCTGTTGGGCGGTCCGACGTAGAGCGTGACGCTGCGCTGCATCTGGCGCGCCAGCGAAAAGCTGTCCGGGTAGCCGCGGAAGGCCAGCTCGGAGGTGAGGCCGGCCAGGGTGTCCATTTCCGCGGCGCGGTGCTCCCAGCGGTCCTGCGCGCGGGTGAGCGCGGCCAGGAGGGCGGGCAGCGACATGGGCGCGGCGCATTCGGCCTGCAGCCGCGGCAGCAGGGAGTCGAGCTGTTTCGGGTGGCCGCTGGCGCTGCGGTCCACGAGCTTTTGAAGGTGGCTGCGCAGCTCGCCGGCCTGCGGGTGCGCCGAGGGCTGGCCCAGGTTGGCCAGCAGCACGCGGCGGTCGCCCGTGCGCAGGAAGTCCCACAGCGGGGCTTCGTCCACGGGGACGCGGTGGGCGACCTGCAGCGTCCAGGCGGGCTCCTGCAGCACCAGGGGGTGGTGCAGCAGGCGCTGCCAGCCCTGGCCGGCGCGGGTGATGCCGAGCTGGTCCAGCGCGGCTTGGCGTTCCAGCATCAGCGCGCGGACCTCGGGGCCCGCGCCCACGTCGTCCAGGTGGCGCAGCGCGGCGGCGACGTGGCCGGGATGTATCCAACGGCTGGGCCGCCCGCCCGCGGCGGCGCGCGCGAGCTGGATGAAACCCAGGCGTTCGAGGTCCGGCGGGGGCTGGTCGTCGCCCTCGGTGAAATCGGCCGGCTTGACCACTTGCGGCAGCAGGTAGGCGGCGCGGCGCAGCCGCTCGACGTCGGCCGGTGCGATGCCCGCCGGGATGCGCGCGGCGTGGTGCGGCTGGGGCAGCTTGAGCTCTTGTTGTTGCACTTCTGTCATGGGCCGGATTGTGAGGCTGAAGAAAGGCCGCTCCGACGGCGGCACAATGCGGGGTTTTGCTTGCTCGCTCCGCTGAAGAGCCTGCCCATGACGAACTCCGAGACGCCCGCAACGCCGACTCCCGCCGACGCAGGGCCCACGACCGACCGACCCGCAGCCGACCCGGTTCAAACGCCGGCTGCCGCGCCCACCGCGCCGGCGGAATCCATCAACGAAGCGGCCGCCCCGGCTGAGGCGCCCGCACAAGCGCCCGCGGACGAAGCTGCTGCCCCGGCGCCCGCTGAGGCACCTGTCGCTGCCCAAACGCCGGCCGAGCCCGCTGCCGAGAGCCAAGCGCCTGCCACTGTGGCGGCCGAGGCCGAGGCCCAGGCGCCAGCGGAAGCTGCTGCCGCCGCTGAAGGCGAGCCCGCCGCAGCCGAAGCCGCCGCGCCAGCCCAGGGTGAATCCGCTGCCGCCGCGCCCGCGGCGCCGCGGTTCGACCTCGCCGCCGCCGCCAAGGACCTCGCTGAAGCCTTCCCGGCGTTGTTCGGCGGCAACGGCCCTGTGAAGCCGCTGAAGCTGCGCATCCAGGCCGACATCCAGCAGCGCGCTCCCGGCCGCTTCACCAAGGGGCTGCTGTCGGCCTTTCTGCGCCGGCACACGGGCAGCACGCCTTACCTGGTGGCGCTCACGCGCGCCAAGGAGCGCTTCGACCTGGACGGCCAGCCCGCCGGCGAGGTGAGCGACGAGCACCGCGAAGCCGCCCAGCAGGAAGTCACGCGCCGCCGCGAGCTGCGCAAGGCGCGTCAGCAGGCCGAAGGCGCCGCGCGCGGTGCGCAGCCGGGCCTGCCGCCGGCCCAGGGCGAAGGCGCTGGCGCACCCCGTCCGCCGCGGCCTCCGCGCCCCGAAGGCGGCCGCCGCGAAGGCCGTCCGGGTGGCGGCCAGCCGCGCCAGAGTCAAGGCCCAGGGCAAGGCCAGGGTCCGCGCCAGGGCGGTGAGCGTCCGCCGCGCGAAGGGGGCGACCGCCCGCCGCGCCGCGAGGGTGACCGTCCTGCCCGCCGCCCCGAGGGCGAGCGCGCGGCCGGTGGCGCTGCACCGCAGGGTGATCGCCCGCCGCGTGGCGAT